>DAOWLG010000039.1 GCA_030643485.1 Candidatus Nealsoniibacteriota bacterium
AGCCCCGGGTTATTGTATTTTGATTAAAAAAAAGATACATCAAACAATAAATGGTTTTGACGAGGAGATAAAAATAGCCGAAGATTGGGATTATATTAACAGGGCAAGTAGAAAAGGTAAATTTAGATTTCTTAAAAATGCTAAAATTTTTATGTCTATGAGAAGGCTTGAAAGAGACGGAAGAACGAGTGTCGCCATTCAACGAGTATTGGGAGCAATGCATGTTTTTTTATTTGGGGGAATTAAATCCGATGTTTTGTTTAGATATTACCGCTTCGGAGATTATCCTGAGAGGGCGCTAAAACCAATTGCTGATCGTTATACAAAGTTTTCTAATCAAGTTAGCAATAAATGGTTTGAGGATTAATTATGGATAAGACAGTATTTAGGCAATTAAAAAGGTATCTCCAAATGTTGAGATTTGAAGATTGGCTCAAGTCAACATTTTGGATTCCGCTTATCGGAGCGGTTTTAGTTCATGCTTCTTTGCGAAATTTTTTTCTTATCGCCATAATTTATTTTTACGCCACTGCTTATAGTTTTGTCATAAATAATTATTTTGATGTAGAGATTGACAGAAAACATAAAGAGAAAATTAAATCAAACACAAATCCGTTGGCTCAAGGCATTATATCTAAAAGAGGCGCCCTAATACTTTTAGGAATTTTATTATTTATCCCTCTTGTTTTAGCCGTTCATATGGATTCTATTGGATTTATTTTTGTATTATTGAGCATTTTCGCCTCCACCTTTTATTCCGCGAGACATATTCGGCTTAAAGAGAAACCTGGTTTGGATATAATCACTTCTGGGTTTATGTTTGGATTTTTTCCATTTTTAGCTGGAGTAACCTTGGCTGGAGGAAGTCTCAACTTTCCCATAATCTTAATTGGAATTTTGTTTATGATATTAAGCAGCACAGGTCTTTTGGCTCATCAGATAGTTGATTATAAACAAGATTTAGGAAATACAAAAACCTTTGCCATAAAAATTGGTTGGAAGATGAGTTATGTTTGCTTAATTTTATTTATCGTAGCATCTTTATTGTGTTTTGAGCTTATATGCCAGTTTTTTATAATTGAGTGGTGGCTTCATTATTCTATACTTATATTTTTAATATTTTGTTTTCCTCTCCGCTATATTAAAGAAATTAAAAATATAATTTGAATATGTTTTTTAATAGAATCCCCAAATTTATCTTAGAATGTCTGCCAGTTATTTTATTATCGGGAATATACATAAATTTTGCCCGGCTGGTTGAATTCTTCAAAAGACCCGATTATGATTGGTTTTTAGTTTCTATTGACCGGGTTTTATTTTTTGGAGAACAGCCCAGTTTTCTTTTAGAAAAATTTATTTCTCCTTTTTTAACTGAATATATGAGTTTTAGTTATGGATTTTATGTTTTTTTATTTCCCATTATTTTAGGGTTATTCTTTTTTCAAAGAAAATATCAGGCGTTTTACTCTTTGAGAAGAGCTTTAATTATAGCCATAATGATTGGTTTTGCCTTTTATTTAGCAATTCCCGCAAATGGCCCGTATATTTTTTTTAAGGATTTTTATTCAATTGAATTACAGGGCGGACACATTGCCAAAGCCGTTCAGCAATTATTAGATTTATTTCTCTATAATAGAGGCGAATTCCCCAGTTTGCATGTTGCGCTTAGTACAATTATTTTATTTTTTAGCTATAAATATTCCCGCAGATTATTTATCTTTTTTCTACCCTTAATACCCGCGCTTTGGTTTGCCACAATCTATCTAAGGTTTCATTATTTTGTTGATATAATAGCTGGATTTCTCTTGGCTCTTTTTGCTATTTGGTTAAGTTTAAAAATTCAAAATAGTAATAAACTCAAAAAAAGATGGACATAAATTTTTATCTCATTTTTGAAATTTTAGGCATAACAGCTTTTCTGCTTATTTTTTCAAGGGCTATTTATCAGAAAAACAGACGAACTGTCTTTGAACTTTTAGCCGCTTTTGTTTTTGGTTTGTTATTGGAAATCGCTAATATCTATTTTTCTCAAGCTTATTATTACAGCGACCAATTTTTATTTAGAATTTTTGATGTGCCCATAGTGGTTGGTATGTGTTGGGCGGTAATTATTTATAGCGCTATGCTCTTGTCAGACCAATATAGGATTTCTTGGACAATTAAACCTGTTTTTGACGCTTTTACTGCTTTAGTTTTGGACTTATCTATGGACGCGGTAGCTATTCGGCTGCATCTCTGGCATTGGAAAATTCCTCTTAATCAGGAATGGTACGGCGTTCCTTTTGAGAATTTATTTGGCTGGATCGCTGTTGTTTTTAGTTTTTCCTTTATTATTCGTTTTATTCGCACTCTTAATCCTAAAAGATTTTTAACTAAATTACTCCAATTCTTCAGTCCTTTCATATCTTATGGTTTATTTTATCTTGGATTAAATATTTTTTTGATATTAGCTATTGCTCCTTTCCAAATTAATTATTTAGGCGATTGGTCTCACCTTTTTAATCTGTGTTTCAAACACGACATTACTATTATTTACCACCCCCAAGTGCAGTTTTGGAAAATGGTTATTTTAATTATCGTAGTCGTAGAGATGGTCAATATTATGGCTTATAAAGTGTTGAAATCCAAAAATATTATTCAATGGCATTTTGACATTCTCTCTTTTAGCGTTTTAACAGCTTTGCATTTATTATTTATGATTGGTTTGGTAATAACTAATATTTATCAAACCTTGCCCTTCCTGCTTTTTATAGCAATTTTTATGTTTTTAGTTCATTTGGCTTTGCACTTTGTGCCTTTGTTTTTACAAAAAGAAAAACATATCTATTTTTTCAAAAAAATTTCGCCTCAAATTATTAAAACTAAAAAACAAATAGAAACTATCATTGAATCTAAACTAAAATAATTTATAAAAAAGTAATTAAATAGATATCAAACAGATTTTTAAATTTCCAAATAGGACTAAATTCCTTGGTTTATTGGAAAAAAATAGAAACAGAAAAATTCTAACGCAGAGTTTTGATTACTTCCGCCGCTAATACCGACTAAGTCGGTTTTTTTTAATTGGCGAACCAAAAAAATTGAGTTTGTTATTTGTAAATATCCTTGCGATGGTCAGTTTCAAAGAAAATTACTGTTTCTCTATTTTGGAAATAAAAAAATACCCGATAACGCCGAGTGATGCGGAATGATAAAGCATAAGGAAGAGAACGGATTTTTTTAACATGGAGTCGTGAATCCCGCCAGTTCTCCTTGAACCGTTTTTCCTGAGTATTATAGAGTTCTTGAATTTCTTTCGGTAATTTCTTAAATGCCCGTTTGAAATCACTAGTTTCTATTATTTCCATGATGAAACAGGAGGATATTTTTTCATTGCTTTTTGATAAGAGTTTCTGACGCGGTCTGGATGCGCGTAATCTTCTAAATCTTCTTGAGGGAAAAGTAACATTACATCATTCCTTAATAAACGAAGTTCTTCAAGAATAGCCTGCATTATTTCAGAAGGAACGGTTGTAATCCTTGGTTTAGTTTTTGTTTGTGTTATTGTAACCATCAATTTTAGTATATTTGATTCAAAATCAATGTCAATAGCAAAAAATTTGACAAATGTTCCGTGATTTGCTATTATGAAGATAGATCTTTTCAATGATATATAGATGGATTATCCATAAAATAGGTTATCCAAATGAAATATAGAGAAAAGGATTGGATGAAAGAACTGGGAGGTGAAATAGGAAAAATGATAACAGAAAAATTATTTAATGGAAATAGAGCAGTGTTTGTAGCAGCTGATGTAGAATCATTAGAGGACTTGAAACAGTTAGTCCAATCTACTTGCGACGTTAAGGGAATCGGTGGCTATAAAGTAGGTTTAGTGTTAGCGCTTCGCTACGGATTAAATCAGGTAGTAGAAACTATCCAGGAGCGCACTTCGCTACCAGTGATTTACGACCATCAAAAAGGTGGAACCGACATTCCAGAATTGGGAGTAAAGTTTGCTAAGGTTGTCGCTGAATCTGGAGCAAAAGGAGCAATTCTTTTTCCTTTTGGAGGAGCAGTCACTATGGAAAATTGGATAGAATCTTGCCAGCATGAAAATTTAACAGTGTTGGTTGGTGGACATATGACTCAAAAAAAGTTTTTAGCCAGTGAAGGAGGTTTCATCGCTGATAATGCTCCGGCACAGATTTATTCGACAGCGGCAAAGATGGGTGTTCAGAATTTCGTAGTTCCAGGCAATAAAGTTGAATTCGTCAGGGATTACAGAGATCTGTTAGAATGGCGTCTTGGAGAAGGAAATTTCGTTCTTTGGGCACCGGGGTTTATTGCTCAGGAAGGAGTGATTACTGAATTCGCATTAGAAGCCGGTTCTAACTGGGCAACCATTGTCGGGAGTGCTATCTATAAAGCCAAAGACAAGCGGAAAGCAGCAGAAACAATTACTGCAAATTTATAATTACTGCTGGGCCAATAAGAGGATAGACATAAAAAATCAAAATTTTTGTCGGGTTTTCTTTTTTTAACCCGATGTAAAATTTTTAGGAGGTGATAGAAGAAATGGTAAAACTAAAAATTGAAGAGATTAATCCGAGAGATTTCGACAAGATAGCATTACCAGAGAAGCAAATTTTGTCTTGGTTTATAGAATGCGATGCGGTCTGGGCTCATGATGGAAATCCAAAATCCCCGCATGCGGAGTTAACCACTGGTCTGTGCAGTAATGCCTTCTTTAACGTTATGAGAGTTCTCTCTCATCCGAATATGAACGAGATTTTAGCGATTCAGCTTGCCAAAAAATTACGAAAAAACGGAGTAAAAGAGGTTGACTGGGTAGTAGGTTCTGACCATGCGGCGGCGACTTTTTCTTACGAGGTAGCAAAGGCATTTGGCGCTCGCCATGATTTCGTTGAAAAGGACCCTAAAGATCCAAAAGGAAAAAGCATGCTTTGGAAACGGCTGACTATTCCTGAAGGGTCAATTGTCTTTAACGCGGAAGAGCTTATTACTACAAGCAGTACTTTCCGAAAGGTTCGCCGGGCTATTGAAGAGGGGAATAGTGAGCAAGTCAACTTTCTTCCGATTATAGGAACCGTTATCCATCGTCCACCGAAACTGCCTGTGGATTATGAAATAGATGGCACAGAGATTAAAGTGGTGTCATTAGTTGAAAAAGAAGTTTGGGCAGTTGACCCTAGCGAATGTCTATTATGTGAAGCAGGCTCTCTAAGATACCGACCAAAAACCCATTGGAAAGAATTGACTGGCAAAGTGTAAAAAAACAAACAATAATCCGGTTCTGATTTTTAAGTTATCAGGCCGGTTTTTTTATTGTCTTTTAATAAAAAAATGTGATATAATATAAAAATATGAGGAAAGTTATAATTATTGCCTTAGGGATAATTTTAATATCGTTTTTAATTGGGATTTATTTTTATCCCCAGATGCCGGAGCAAATGGCGTCGCATTGGAATGCGACAGGTGAAGTTGATGGCTTTCTGCCAAAGTTTTGGGGATTATTTTTAATACCTATGATGAGTTTAGGACTTTTTCTGCTTTTTTTAGTAATTCCAAAGATTGATCCCTTAAAAGCGAATATTGAAAAGTTCAGAAAGTATTTTGACGGATTTATTATTCTAATTTTTGGATTTTTGTTTTATATTTATCTTTTAACTATTTTTTGGAATTTGGGTTTCAGGTTTGCGTTGCCTCAGTTAATGATTCCGGCTTTGGGAGCGCTATTTTATTACTGTGGAATTCTAGTAGAAAATGCCAAAAGAAACTGGTTTATTGGCATCAGAACCCCTTGGACATTAAGTAACGAGCAGGTGTGGGATAAAACTCATAAATTGGGCGGTAAATTATTTAAATCCGCTGGTTTAATCGCTTTTTTCGGAATTATTTTTGTAGACTATGCCCCGTACTTTATTCTGTTTCCAATAATTTTTATCGCTTTTTATCTGATTGCTTTTTCCTATTTTGAATATCAAAGACAAGAAAAAAAGAAATTCAATCCAAATTTATGATACAAACAAATTGGTATATTATTACAGGCGGGCCTTCTTCGGGAAAAACTAAGGTAATTGAATATTTGGCGTTTTTAGGCTATTCTGTAATTCCGGAAGCTGCGCGAGTTTTAATTGATATTGAAAAGAGTAAGGGGAAATCAATTAAAGAGATTAGGTCTAACGAAGTAGAGTTTCAGAAAAAAGTATTCGGAATGAAAATTGAGATTGAAAATAGAATTCCACCCGACCAAATCACTTTTTTTGACAGAGGCATACCAGATACTATTGCTTATGATAAAATTTGTGGATTAAATGAAGGCCACGCGATATCTGCTTCGCAGAAAAGAAAATATAAAGGAATATTTTTATTAGAGCAGGTTTTATTTGAAAATGATTATGGAAGAACAGAAGACGAGAAATTCGCTAACAATTTAAGCGGCTTGCTGTATAAATCATATTTGGATTTAGGGTATAATATTATAAAGATACCCGTAATACCTATTGATGAGCGAGCAGAATTTATTTTAAGAAATATAGAAAAGCATATAAAGCGGAAATAAAAAACCCGCCCTAAACAATATAGGGCGGTTCTGTAAAACTATTATTAGTATAGCAAATCAACATATGTTGTCAAGAGATAAAACAAAAATAGATAAAAAAGAATTTAATATAGTTATTGTTGGAACCGGGGGACAGGGATTGATTACTCTTTTGCAAATTTTGGCTGAAGCGGCAAAAATAGAGGGTTTTGATGTTAAAATTTCGGAATTGCATGGGTTATCTCAAAGAGGGGGCTCGGTAGAAGTTCATATCCGATTCGGAGAAAAGATTTTCTCTCCTTTAGTGGCTCAATCAGGCGCGGATTTGATTTTAGGATTAGAGATGCAGGAATGTTTGAAGGCATGTTATTTTGCTAATACTAAAACTACATTTTTAATTAACAAATTTTTTATTCCAATTCTTGGCCAAAAATCATTAACAGAAAAACAAATCTTAAACGAGCTTATCAAATTTACCAAATCTGTAATTTCAATCCCAGCTGCGGCTCTTTGTGAAAAAGAATTAGGCAAGAGCGTTGTCGCGGGTGTTTATTTATTAAGCTATGCGGTTCATAAAAAAATTATTCCATTAAGGCAAAATTCAATTCTAAAAGCAATTCAAAAAATAGTTCCAAAAAAACATTACGAGTTAAACAAAAAAACTTTTGAATTAGCTAAAAGATATGAAAATTGACCCTTACATTTTCAGAGCGTACGATATAAGAGGAAAATATCCGCAAGAATTAGATACAGATGCGGCTTATTGGATTGCTGCGGCTTTTGCTGTTTTATATCCCAAAACAAAAAAGATAATTTTAGCCAGAGACCCGCGCCTTAGTTCTCCTTTTTTATTTGAAGCAATAGTTGACGCTCTCGTAAAAGCAGGAAAAGAAATAATAGATATTGGAATTGCGCCAGACCCTTTATTTTATTTTGCCATTTTTCATTACAAATTTGATGGCGGTATTATGATATCCGGTTCTCATAATCCTAAAGAGTATAACGGGCTTACTCTTCATATAAGAAAACCTGGTGAAGAAATAAGCGAAGATGTTATTGGAGAAGATTTAGAAAAAATTAAAGAGTTGACTATCCAAAGAGAAGAACTCCAAACTGAAAAAAAAGGTAAAATAATTAGTTTTAATCCGGAGAACGAATATATTGATTATGTGGCTAATAAGATTTCATTAAAAAAGCCCTTAAAAATCATTCTTGATTCAGGAAACGGCGCCTGCGGTTATTTGCCGGAAAAGGTTTTCAAGAAACTTGGCTGCCAGGTCAAAACCCTTTATGGCGAATATGACGGCAATTTCCCTAATCATTTGCCAGATCCCTATAAAGAAAAAAATCTGGAGGATATAAGAAAAGAGGTGATAAAAGAAAAAGCAGATATTGGCTTTGCTTATGACACTGATGGCGACAGAGTTGGGGTTATTGACAATAAAGGGAGATTAGTTAATGGTGATTTTTGTCTTCTAATGTTAGCTCGCCAGGCATTGAAAAAAAAGAAAGGTTCTATTGTTCATGATATGAGAGTTTCTAAGGCATTTTTAGATGAAATGGAGAGTCAAGGCGTGAAGACATATTTTTCTGTTTCTCATCACAGCGCTATTATTAAGAAAATAATTGAAAATAATTCTGTATTTGGCGGAGAAATAACCCTGCATTTTCTTTTTCCCCTTGATTATTATTTATGCGACGAAGCAATTTTCGCTTCTTTGAAAATTAGTGAGGTTGCCTCTAAATATAAGGACTTTGCCGAACATATTGATAGTTTGCCTCGTTATTGCGTCAGCCCGGAGGTATTTATTGATACAGATGATGATAAGAAATTTGGGATTATAGATAATTTACAGCAATATTTGCGAAAAAATAATTATGACTTTATTGATGTAGATGGCGCCAGAATAAATTTCAAAAACGGTTGGGCTTTGGCTCGAGCGGCAAATACAACCCCAATAATTAAATGCCGCTTTGAAGGCAAGACAAAAAAAGATTTGATTGAGATAGAAAAAAAAGCGCTAAAGATTTTTCAAAAAGTCGGAATTCCTATAACCAAAAAGGTTTATCAAGAATTAGGTTTGGAATTTCAAAAATTATGAAGAGTAATAAGAAAATCAAAAAAATTGTTTGTTTCGGCGGTGGTAACGCGGTGCCAAAACTTATACTTGAACCCTTGAAAAAATATCCAGTGAAAATTACTGGCATTACTTCAATGGTTGATAATGGAGGTTCAACTGGTCAGCTTCGGAAAGATTTTAATGTTTTACCGCCAGGTGATATTCGGCGTCATATTTTAGCGCTTTCAGATGCGCCAAAATGGAAAAAAGAATTGTGGAAATTCAGATTTGAGCAAGAAAAATTTGAAGGAGGCCATAAAGGCCATAATTTTGCCAATGTTTTTATTGGCGGTTTGGAGAGTATTTTGAAAGATTACAGAAAGGTTTTGGGAATTGTTCATAATTTTATGGAAGTAAAAAAACATTGGGCATTGCCGGTAACGATTAATAAAACGCAGCTTATGGCAATTTTAGAAAATGGAGAAATTGTTTCTGGCGAGGATGAAATAGATGTTCCTAAAAAACACAATCCAAAAATAAAAATAAAAAAAGTTTATCTAAAACCAAAAGTTAAAATTTTTTCTCAAACAAGAAAAGCAATAGAAGTGGCGGGTTTAATTACTCTTGGACCCGGTGATTTATATTCAAGTGCTATTTGCTGTCTTTTGCCGGAAGGAGTAAAAGAGGCAATCAAAAAATCAAAAGCCAAAAAAGTTTTGATTGTAAATTCAATGAATAAATTAGGTGAGACAAATAATTTTTCAGTTTTGGATTTTACGAATGAAGTTGAAAAATATATG
>DAOWLG010000067.1 GCA_030643485.1 Candidatus Nealsoniibacteriota bacterium
GCGGATAAAATAATTCTTGCCACAGATGAAGACAGAGAAGGAGAAGCAATAGCTTTCCATATTGCAAAAATATTAGATCTAAAAAATCCGGAAAGGATTGTTTTCCACGAAATTACAAAACAAGCGATTAAAGAAGCGCTGAAAAACTCAAGAAACATCGATATGAGTTTAGTTAACGCCCAACAGGCGCGAAGAATTATTGACAGATTGGTCGGATACAATCTTTCGCCGTTTTTATGGAAAAAAGTAATGCGAAGACTCTCGGCAGGAAGAGTTCAGTCGGTAGCGGTAAGATTAATTTGCGAAAGAGAAAAAGAAATTAAAGAATTCAAGCCAGAGGAATACTGGACAATTGCAGCTTTGCTGCAATTGCGCGAAACTGGTACGAAACCAGAACGCAAAACCGACGCGAAAAATGAATTTGAAGCAGTTCTTTACAAAAAAGACGGGAAGATCATTCCGAAATTAGGAATTAAGAGAAAAGAAGAAATTGATAAAATTATTAAAGATTTAGACGGCGCTGAATACAAAATTTCAAAAATTGAAAAAAAAGAAAGAATGCAAAATCCCCTGCCGCCATTTACAACTTCCCTTCTCCAACAAGAAGCTTGGCAAAAATTCCATTTCTCGACAAAATACACAATGAGAATAGCCCAATCACTTTATGAAAAAGGGCTTTGCACTTACCACAGAACAGATTCTTTTAATTTGTCAGACCAAAGCTTGTTTGGAGCAAAAAAAACGATTGAAGAAAAGTTTGGGAAAAATTACTGGGCGGGTTATTTTAGAAAATACAAAACAAAATCAAAATCAGCGCAGGAAGCGCACGAAGCAATAAGACCGACAAATTCTGAAAAAACAATCGAAGAAATTAGAAACAAGCTTAAACCGGAGGAGCAAAAACTATATGATTTAATTTGGCGAAGATTTATCGCCTGCCAAATGGCAGCAGCTCGCGTTGATTCTACCACCGTAGAAATCGAAACAACAAACAACTATACATTTAAAGCAGATGGTCAAATTATAAAATTTGACGGGTTCTTAAAAGTTTATCCTTTTTTAATTAAAGAAAATATTCTGCCGGAAATTAAAGAAAATGAAATATTGGAATTATTAAAACTAATTCCCTCCCAACATTTTACCAAACCCCCGGCAAGATACTCGGAAGCAACGCTTGTTAAAGTATTGGAAAAATACGGAATCGGAAGGCCGTCAACCTACGCCCCGATTATTTCAACTATCCAGACAAGAAATTATGTTGAAAAAGACGAAAAAAGAAAATTAAAGCCGACGGAAATCGGAAACATAGTCAATGATATTTTATGCGACCACTTTTCCGATATTGTTGATATAAACTTCACCGCGAAAATGGAAGAAGACTTGGATGAAATCGCAGAAAGCAAAATAGAGTGGCAAAAACTGGTTGAAGATTTTTACTTTCCCTTTGAAAAAAATTTAAAAAAGAAAGAAAAAGAAGTTCCCAAAAAAGAAATAGCGGAAGAAAAAACAGGCGAGAAATGCCCGAAATGCGGAAAACCGCTGATAATAAAATACGGAAGGTATGGAAAATTTTGCGCCTGCTCAGGATTTCCTGAATGCAAATTCTCAAAGCCCTATTTGGATTCAACTAAAATCGCCTGCCCCAAATGCAAAAAGGGAGAAGTTGTAAAATTAAAAACAAAAAGAGGACGACTGTTCTACGGCTGCTCAAAATATCCCAAGTGCGACTTTATGAGCTGGCAAAAACCAAAGGCATGAAACATATAACACACAATATAAAACAAAAAGATAGTTTGAAAACATCAAAAGATAGGGTATAATAAGAACACAGTTTAATCGGCAAGAATATCAAAATTAGTGAATATCCTTGTAGCAGAGACTACAAGGTGCTAAAAACTTATAAATGTGTACAATAGGATCTACTCTAAACAACGAACTGATAATATTCAAGAACTGCGACCTTATTAAAGAGACCAAATTCTACAAACCAAAAATAAGGAAAGGAAAATACAAATATCTTGCCTTCGCAAGAAGGGGCAAGCCTGGTTTATGGGCAGGAATAAATCAGTTTGGTCTCGGGATAGTCGCTGCAGATACCTATACAAAGAAAAAATACAGAGCAAAGCCTTATACCCTCTACAATATATTTAAGGGATATGAAAAGACTGTTTCGGACTTCAAGAATGTTGATGAAGCAATAAATTTTCTAAAAGAGCATTATAAAAATAAAATTAAAGTAGTACCTGACTTAATAATCGTAGCAGACAGGAATCAGATGGCAGTGTTCGAATTTATTCCGCCTGATAAGTTTGGAATAAGAATTAAAAATAAGGGCTATATTTTAAGAACAAATCAATTTAGAATATTAAAAGGCGGGAGAGATGAGAATGAAGACCCTGAATCATATATCAGATTAAACAATGCCTTAAAAATTATCCAAAAGAATGATTCCCTAAGCTCAATCAAAAGATTGTGCAAAAACCACAAAAATGGACCCGGCAAGTTTTCCATTTGCAGGCACGGAAAAACGGAAGAACATAAAACTCAGGCAAGCGTGATAATGACTGCGGGCAAAGAGGTTAAAGCTTATTTCATTGTCAATAACTTCCCATGCAAAGGAAAATACCAAGAGGTGAAATTATGTTAGAATTGATTAAGGAAATATCAAAAAAGCCGCGGGTTGCAGGCACAAAACAATGCAATAAAGTAAGGGATCTTCTGATTAAAAAATTAGAATCCCTTGGTTATAAAACTCGGGTTCAAAAGTTATCCTTTACTGGCTGGGAGCTAACTGAAAAACCAAAGCTCAAATTGAATAACAAATCTGTCAAGGTTCTGCCAGTTTTATGGAGTGGTTCAACAAAAGGCATACTCAAAGGGACATTAAAAGAAGCTTCACGAATAAAGACGTTTGAAGCATACGAATGGATTAGATATAAGATTATTGATAAGAACAAGAAGACAAAAGGTTATGTTATCACAAGGCCGGATATTGTCTGGCTGCAACTGGTTGACAGAAAATCGAAACTGCCGTATTTTATGATTTATCCTGAAACATACAAAGAAGTCAAGGATAAGAAAAATGTTAGAGTAGAAGCGTTAGTAAAATCCAAGTTTATTAAGAACCAGCAAATCTACAATATCATTACAAAAAACAATTCAAAGAAAAAAACAGTAGTTTGCGCGCATTACGATTCAATCCTTAATTCTCCGGGTGCGAATGATAATGCTTCAGGCGTTAGTGCATTAATGGAAGTTGCAAAGACCAACAAGAACGTCCAATACATTCTATTTTCTGCCGAGGAATTTAATAAGTATGGCTCTTATGCATATGTTCGTTCGTTAAAGAAACAGCAATTGAGGAAAATTAAATTGTTGATTAACATTGATATGATCGGACACGGTAAGCCTTGCTGTATTTGCTCAAAAAAACTGGAAAAAGATATTAAGAGAGTTCTTCCAAAGTCAGTTGAGATTATTCCAAAACCGAGGCCACCCTTCGACTTCTGGCCTTTTTATAAAAAGGGGGTGAACATTATCCACTTCATCTCATCCCCCTACAAATACTGTCATTCTCCTGAGGACACAATAGATAAAATACAGCTCAAGCCAATGAAAGATATTGTTAGGTATGTTAATAAAATTATAAAGATGCACCGTCGTAAGTGAATACTATACGCAAACACTTCGCATAAAAACGAGTTGTGCGGACGTCGCGAAGCGATTGTTCTTCGTCAAGCCGCCATCCGTTAGCTGAAATTTTCAATTTTTTTATATTCTTATGCTTAAATGGCAACTAAGTGACAAATCCATTTTTTATAATAATATCCTTGCTTTCTTTACAGCCCTCAATGAAATACCAGCTTTATTTGATCCAAAATATGTAACAACGATCAAAACTAACGACAGCATTAATTTAGAAGGTAAAACTACCGGCAAAAATCACTTCAAACGCTTAGAACTCATTGAGCAAATGAAAGCAAAATTCGGAAGTGTCAAAGAAGCGGTAAAAATATTGGGGCAACAACTTGTTATTAGTTGTTATGTGTCAGTTGAAGATAAAAATGATAAATCTCCGGAATTTGAATTTTTCCGACATCTTAGGAATGGATGTGCTCATGGAAACAAGTTTAACTTTAAAGATAAAAAAACTGGAAGAATTATTCCTTTGAAAAACGAAGCAAAGTGGGAAAGTTTTAAAATAGACACTTCCTTGCAAGACAAAGAAGTGATTTTTGCCTTTATAGCTCTATGAGATATATTGGCATTTATCAATGAAATGAGTAAAAAAATTGAAAACATCAGCTAACATGGGCTAGCCGAAGTTCCGCTAAAAGCGGAACTTCGCAGAGCAGCGGGACGTTGTGTCATTGCTATTTTTTATACCAATTAATAAAATTCATTTAGGAATGATCACAAAAAAATTATGGGCATAAGATTAGGGCCATTTGACCCAATACAATTAATATTTAACGTTATGAACACCCTCATGCAAAAGGGCTTAATTAGCTATGAGGACGCCCGCAACATAATAAAAGAATCACTTCCGCCTGATATGCCCAAGGAAGAGAAGGAAAAACTCCTAGATTCTTTGGTTAAAAAGAAATAATTATGCCTCAATCTGGACACATAGATCTAAGCAAACTTAAAGGGAAATATCATGTTCCGGACATTGAGTTCGTCGATAAGCGAGAAATTGATTTCGCTAACGAGTTTCGACTGACTTTCGAAATAAGTTTTGGAATTGGGTTGACTCTATTAGGAGTAACCATTACAAACTTCCATTGGGCATTATTAGTTACAGATATAATTTTTTTGGGATTTGGTTTTTTTAGTTTTTGGCGATACAAGAAAAAATATGACGATATAAAAAACAGCAACAGCACACAACAAGGAATATCCGATTCGCGAGCAAAATAAAATTATTTTATATCTAATCTAGCAATATGGACATTAAAAAGAAAGATAAAATTGTAAGAATAATTATTTTCGCAATATTTCTAATATTGGGAACTTATTTTATCTTTATAGAAACATGGCTTTTGCCAACAAAAATTATTATTTTTATTATCCTTGTATTAATCTTAAAATCAGCTGTCTTCCTAAAGAATAAGAACAAATCAACATGAAATTAACAAAAAAAGACATAAAATTGTTTAGAACAGTAAATATAATATTTGCTATTATATCTATACTTCTCATATACGGGAAATGTTGTGCGAGCATTGCTCCACTCGTCCGTTATACGAAATTGAAAAAAATGCTATAATGCTATAAAGAGACAAAAAATTTTAAATATAATTAATATCAATTTATATGGCAGAAAATAATAAGCTTCATTTTATCATGACAGGAGGTACCATTGATTCATATTATGATGGAACAAAAGATACTGCTGTAACTAACGA
>DAOWLG010000066.1 GCA_030643485.1 Candidatus Nealsoniibacteriota bacterium
AAATCAACAGAAGAATACTGGAATGTTTGGGCTATTTAACACCTGCTGAAGCACTTAAGAAATACAGAAAAACAAAAAAACGCTGATGCGTTTTTAGAAAAATTAATTATGTGAGTGTTCGAATTGAGCCTGTTCGGTGGGTTCAGGTGCTACTCCAAATTATATCATATCCCCCAAATTTGTCAAATTTTGTTTGGTTTAGGGAGCGTGTTAAGAGAAGGTGTGTTGATGTCTGACATCAACACACCTTCAAATGAGATTGCTTCGCTAACGCTCGGCAGGGCAAAAATGGGAAGCTCGGCAGGGCAGAGGGAAAAGTGGCGATGTCCGACATCGCCACTCCCGCACATCGCCACTCCCGTACAAAATAAAAGAGACCTCTCAAAATGAAGAGGACTCTTTTGTTACGGTAAGCCGTTTGGCAAACCATAGATCGCCACCCGAATTTAATATAAGTATAGCAAATCAAGAAACATTGTCAAGGGGTTTGGCTGTGGAAATCAAAAAGCAGTCCCATTGGAGTGGACGGGATTTGAACCCGCATTTTTCGGGTGGCGACCCGGTTGGTTTACCAATTATCCTACCGCCCCGTTCCGGGACTGCAGATTTATTATATCAGGAATTATTTGAGCAAGTCAAATGGCGATATTTTAAGAGAGGGCGTGTTGATGTCTGACATCAACACACCCTCTCTTAACATCCTCTCTTATTTTTTTCAACGGGATATTCTAAAGCTACGATATTTTTTAAGAGTCCCCGGACAATATAGCGCGATCGCGCTATATTGTCCGGGATTTGATTTTGTGCTATTATTTAGTAATACAAGGAAGACGATATAAAAAGGACAAAATGAAGAAAATAATATAAAAAAAACAAAGAAATCAAAATATCTTTTTCAAAGAAGAAAGGCAAGTTTTACTAAGCGGCTTTTTGAAGGAGGACTGAATGCCGCAAGTTATGTGTTATTGTCTGTTAAGGATTCTATAGATATTATGGATGAAGTCTTTTGGGAAAATTTTCCTCATAATCATCCGGCATTTGGCTTGATGAAAGATATGTTTGGCTATAATCCCAAAAAAGAAATTAAAAAAGATACTATTAGGGTAAATATCTCCCGTTTGAAAAAGCAAGGGCTTATAATAGAAAGCGAAAATAAAAAAATTTGTTTGACCAGTCAGGGTAAAGAAATGGTTACTTATATTAAAGACAGACATTCTATCTTGAAAAAACCCTGGGATAAGAAAATAAGAGTAGTTGTTTTTGATATTCCGGAAAAGGAAAAATCTATTAGGGACTGGTTGCGTACAGAATTAGGATTGTTGACATTTAAGCCACTTCAAAAAAGTGTTTATATCGGCAAGTATCCAATGCCCGACGATCTTTACCAGGATTTAATTAAAAATGATATTTTTAATGATGTCCATATTTTTACTATAAATGAAGCGGATAAACAAAAAGAGTTACTTGAATTATTGGAAGAAGAGTAATCAAATAATCCGGACAAAGTAGCGCGATCGCGCTACTTTGTCCGGGGTTGGGCTACTATGTTTTTTGTTTTCTTGTGGTAAAATGAATTTGTGGTAAGATAAATTTAATATCGTGGTAAGATAAATTTAATATGGCGGAAAAATATACAAAAGAGCAATTATGGAAACTTTTTGAGAAACTTCCCGAAGGATTAAAGGATGCGATTTTTGCAGAGAAAACCGCTGATGATATTTATGATATTTGTAAAAGGAACGAAGTAGAGGAGAAAAAAATTCCTGAAGTAGCGCGCCTTACAGGAAATGTTTTATTGGGAATTTTGCCATTGAATGATCTTCAAAAAAGTTTGGAAAAGGAAATTGGATTAGAATCAGAAGTTGCTAAAAGAGTTTTTTATCAAATTAGCCGTTTTGTGTTTTTCCCAATTAAAAAACAATTAGCCGAGATTCATAATTTAGAAATTATTCCAACTGGCGAAGAGGAATCTGTTTTGTCTAAAGAAAAAGAATCAGATGTTTCTCTGCAAAGAGACACTTACAGGGAATCTATTGAATAATTTTTTGCCCCTGTAGCTTAATGGATAGAGTACCGGGCTTCGGACCCGGTGATGCGGGTTCGAGTCCTGCCGGGGGCACATATGGCAATTAACACAAATCCTAAAAAAATTGAAGAATTGTTGAGTCGGGGAGTGGAAGAAGTTATTGTAAAAAAAGATTTAGAAAAAAAGTTAAAATCCGGAAAGAAATTAAGGATTAAATTCGGAGTTGACCCTTCAAAGCCCGACCTTCATCTTGGCCACACTGTCCCATTGAGAAAACTCCAAGAATTTCAAAAATTGGGACATCAGATTGTTTTTATTGTTGGAGATTTTACCGGAAGAATCGGAGACCCTTCCGGCAGGTCTAAAATTAGACCTCAACTTTCAATTGAGCAAGTTAATAAAAACGCTCAGACCTATCTTGAACAGGTGAAAAAAGTAATAGATATAAAGAAAGTAGAAATTAGAAGGAATAGCGAATGGTATGATAAAATGAAGCCAGACGATTTCATAAGATTATTTACCAAAATTACATTAAACCGAATTTTGGAAAGAGACGATTTTGAAAAAAGAATGAAAAAAAAGATGGAGATTTATCCTCATGAGACGCTTTATCCAATTCTTCAGGCATACGATTCAATAATAATAAACGCAGATATTGAAATAGGAGGAACTGACCAGACCTTTAATATGTTAACGGGAAGAACACTTCAAAAACGTTTTGATAAACCTCAACAAAACGTATTAACAATCTCGCTGTTAGTTGGATTAGACGGCAAAGAGAAAATGAGCAAGAGTTTAGATAATTATATTGGCATCAGTGAGTCACCTCAACAGCAATATGGAAAAATTATGTCTATTCCAGACGGTCTTATTATTTATTATTTTGAACTGCTTACCGATGTCCTTTTGAAAGAAATTAAAAAAATAGAAAAAGATATAAAAACAGGCAAACTTAATCCCAAAGACGCAAAGGTGCGGTTGGCGAAAGAGATTGTGGCAATGTATCATAGTAAGGCAGCAGCGGAAAAAGCGGAAAAAGAATTTAACAGGGTTTTTGCGCAAAAAAAAATGCCCTCTGAAATTAAAGGGGTAAAATTAAAGGTCAAAAAGATAAATATCCTGGACTTATTGGTTATCACGAAATTAACATTGTCAAAAGCAGAAGCCAAAAGGATAATTCTGCAACGTGGAGTAAAAATTGATAATAAGGTTCAAAGAGATTGGCAGGAAGTTATAGATTTAGAACAGGGGATGATTATCCAGAAAGGAAAAAGAAGGTTTGTCAGGGTAACTATTTAATAACAGGGGAAATGAGATTGCTTCGCTAACGCTTGCAATGACAAATGGGTCGCTCAGCAGGGCAGTTAGGTTTTTATCGCGATTTTTCTTTTTTGATTTTTTTGTATTTTGGGAATTCTTATGACAAGAATTCCTTGTTTTAATTCCGCTGTTGCCCTGGAATTATCCACTTCTTCCGGCAAAATTATTCTTCTTCTAAACGATCCCCAATAACATTCTTGATAGAAATAATTTTTTTCTTCATTTGAATACATCTCTTCTCTTTTTCCTTTTATTTCCACCACATCATTTTCCACGGAAATATCCAAATCTTCGGCTTCAACTCCGGCAATAGCAGACTGAATAACTATTTCTTTTTTGGTCTGATAAACATCTACTGCCAGTTCTCCTTCTTGTTTATCTAAATTTTGTAATGTAAATTTTTTATCAAGAGATTTTTTTTGGGGTTCTTCATTCCTGTCTTTAACTTTTATTTTTTTGGCAGGGGATTGTCCTGTTGTTGCTGTTGTTTTTTTTCCTTTGGTTTTAGGTTCAGGCGTTTCTGCGTCTGTTTTTATTTCTGTTTCTTCAATTCCTATATTTTGTTTTAGTTTATCTAAGAAAGACATATAATTATGAAATTTGTCATTGCGAGGGTGATAGCCCGAAGCAATCTCTATTCCTTGTTTAGATTGCTTCGCTCACTGCGTTCGCTCGCAATGACGATTGGAGGATCCTTATGTTTTAGTTTTTGGAAGCCCCAAGAAATAAATATTGCCAAGCCAATTAAGATAGCAATTGGTATGGCAAACTTGAGAACTCCATCTACTACTATTATAGAGAAATTATACAAACCATGCAAGAGGATAGATATTAACAGGCCAAAAATTAAGAATTTACGGGGTTTTTTGAAAAAGAAATGCAGCGCGAGAAAGTAACCAATAGTTGCAGAGCAAAGAGCGTGTAAAAAAGTGGCTCCTAAAAATCGGACAGCGCTTATTGTAAAGATTTCAAAAAATTGGGAAAGAGGGAATAGTATTAAAATGTTTTCTACAGCGGCAAAACCTAAACCGGCAATAAGCATATAAATCATAGCGTCCACTGGTTCGTCAAACTCAGGACTTTTTAGAACCTTTTGTCTAACAACTAAGTATTTCATAATTTCTTCAACCAAAGCCACGCCTATGAAGATATTGAGAATGGTAATTAAAAAAAATGAGATGGGTAAATAACTAAATCCTTTCAAAATTACTATTTCTAAGCACGCAGTAGGAATAGCAACTAACATTCCATAAAAGAAAATTTTTAAGACCATTGTTTTCGGCTCTGGGTTGCTGTCTTTTCGCAAATAAAATAAGAGCCAGATAACGCTGGGTAAAAAACCGAAAATTATGAGTAAAAAATAGTTCATATTCTTAAGTTGGCGTCTACTATAATGTTTTTTCTTTGTTTGGTTTCTGCGCGATGAAAATACGCGGTTATTCCTATCATTGCAGCATTGTCAGTGCAGAACTTAAAACTTGGGACATGAAACTTGAAATTTGTATGTTCTTGAATTTTATCTTGAAATTGTTTTCTTAATTCAAGATTGGCGACAACGCCGCCACCAAGCATTATGGTTTTTACTCTGTAATCTTTTGCCGCTTTAATGGTTTTTTTAATCAAAACATCAATTACTGCTTGCTGAATTTCCGCGCACATTGCTTGAATATATTTTTTGGATTTTCTGATTTTTGGAGAGCGTTTTTTGTAATCATACAAGACCGCGGTTTTGAGGCCGGAAAAACTGAAATCATAATCCTTGCTGTAAATCATTGGCCGTGGCAAATTGATTTTGAGTTTTGAATTTATTTTGGATTTCCATTGTTGATCTTGCTCGGCAATGGCCGGTCCTCCTGGGTATCCTAATCCTAAAATCCTTGCTGTTTTATCAAAGCACTCGCCGGCCGCGTCATCTCTGGTCTCGCCCAAAATTTTATACTTGCCAATTTTTTTCATTAAAATTAGTTGAGTATGCCCGCCACTTACTACAAGGCATATTGCCGGAAGATTTTTTTGAAAATTGAAAATTGAAAATTGAAAATTTGAGCCAATTTGCGGTAGCAGATTGGCGAGTATATGTCCTTCAATATGGTTCACCGGAATTATTGGCAAGTTCCAGTCATAACTTAATGCTTTAGCAAAATTTACTCCTGTCCATAAACAAGGATCCAGTCCCGGACCATTAGTAACCGCAATGGCGTTGACTTTGGGTTTGATAAGCATTCCTGCTTTTTTCAACGCTTTCTCAAGCACTAATGCCAAATTCTTCTCGTGTTCTCGTTTAGCCATTGTCGGATATACTCCTCCGTATTTTTTATGAATTTTTTCCTGCGACGATATAATATTGCTTAAAACCTTCATTTTTTTGTTTTTTATTTCTACAACCGCTATTGAAGTATCATCGCAGGAAGTGTCAATGGCAAGAATAATCATTATTGTTATCTTACCATAAACATTGCTTTTTTTCAATTTTTAGGGTAAAATATTTACATAAATGGCGCATTCGTCTAATGGTTAGGACACTAGGTTTTCAACCTAGCAATACGAGTTCGATTCTCGTATGCGCTACTGATTAAAGGAGGGGTGCCTGAGTGGCTTAAAGGGGTGGTTTCGAAAACCACTGTGGGGGCAACTTCACCGCAGGTTCAAATCCTGCCCCCTCCGCTTTATCTATGCCTTTTGAAACTTTTTTTATTTATGTTATTTTGGGGGTCTTGGCTGTTGCGAACGGTTTTTTGATTTTTTCTGTTTTTAAGTTAAAACAGCGGTTGAACGGATTTTTGAGAAAAGGAGAACAGGATATTGGCGATGTTTTAACTAATCAAATAACAAAAACAGAAAAACAGGAGCAGGATATTAAAGAAATATCTGAAAAGACAAATAAATTAGAGCAAATTTCCCAAAGGACTTTTCAAAAGATTGGCATTATCAGATTTAATCCTTTTGCAGGAGTTGGAGGCGACCAGAGTTTTTCTATTGCTTTGCTTGATTTTCAAGATAACGGTTTTGTTATCACCAGCCAATATGGCAGGGATTTTAATCGGATTTACGCCAAGCCCATTGAGAACGGAAAATCAAAGTATTCATTGTCACAGGAAGAGAGAAAAGCCATTGGACAGGCTATTGAGCGAGCCATTGGCTCTTAATTTTCAATTTTCAATGACCAATTTTCAATGAATTTTCAATGATTCAATTTTCAATGAATAAAATTAATTAATTTGTTTGAAAATTGGAAATTGATAATTGATTGAAAATTGATAATTGAAAATTAGCCCTAGATTATTATGTCTCATTTCGCACAAGATATACAAAAACAAACACAAAGTCTTCGGTCACGACCACCAGTGGTGGTGGTTTTAGGGCATGTTGACCATGGAAAAACCAGTTTGCTTGATTATATCCGAAAGGCAAATGTAATAGAAAAAGAATCAGGTGGCATTACTCAGCATATCGGAGCTTACGAAGCAGAACATCAGGATAAAAAAATTACTTTTATTGATACGCCTGGGCATGAAGCGTTTTCTGCAATGAGGTCCCGCGGAGCAAAAGTGGCCGATATTGCGGTTTTAGTGGTGGCTGCGGAAGAAGGGATAAAGCCCCAAACCAAAGAAGCAATATCCTTTGTTAAATTAGCAGGAATTCCTATGATAGTTGCTTTGAATAAAATGGACAAGCCACAAGCAGACCCGGAAAGAGTGAAAGCAGAATTGTCTAAATTAGATGTTTTAGTAGAGTCTATGGGAGGAAAGATACCTTCGGTTCTTGTCTCTGCAAAAACAGGAAAAGGGATTTCAGATTTATTGGAACTCATTTTACTAATTGCGGAAATGGAAAAATTACAAGGGGATTGGGACAAGCAAGGAGAGGGGGTAGTGATTGAAGCGTATTTAGATAATCAGCGGGGACCAACCGCTACTTTACTAATAAGAGACGGAATTTTGAAACAGGGAGATTTAGTTGGGACCGCTTCCGCTCTTGGCAAAATAAGAATTTTAGAGGATTTTCAGGGAAATTCGCTCAAGAAGGCAATACCTTCCCAGCCGGTAATTATTATTGGCTTTGAAGAGGTTCCTCAAATTGGAGAAAAATTCAGAGTTTATTCTGATTTTAATTCCGCTAAAGAATATATTACAAAAAAAGAAAGAAAAACAGGGAGAGGAGATGTTTTTGTGGCGGAACCGAATATAAAAATTTTGAATTTGATTTTAAGAGCAGATGTTTCCGGCACCTTGGAAGCAATAGAGGGGATACTTAAAACCATTCCGCAGGATAAAGTTATGTTAAGGATTTTGAAAAAAGAAGTAGGCGAGATTAATGAAAATGACATCAAATTAGCGGTGCCGTCTAAGGCAAAAATTTTGGCTTTTAGGCAAAAAATAAACCCTATTGCTCAGAGTTTGGCGGAAAGGCAGGGAATAAAAATAAAAAGTTATGACATAATTTATGAACTTTCCCAGGGTGTGCGGGAAATGATGGAAAAAGCGCTTTCAACAGAGATTGTGCGACGGGATTTAGGAAAAATAAAGGTCTTGGTTATTTTTCGGACCGAGAAAAATCGTCAGATTGTGGGAGGAAAGATTATAGAAGGCGAAATAAAGAGAGGAGGCAAAATTGAAGTGTTTCGCAATGATGAAAAAATCGGAAAAGGCAAGATGCTTAATTTTCAGAAAAATAAAAAAGACATTGAGAGCGCCAAAAAAGGAGAAGAAGTAGGGATTTTATATGCGGGCGACACTAAAGTTGAAGAAGGTGATGTATTGGCAATATATATAGAAGAGATGGTGAAGGAAGAATTATGAATAAGCGGATTTCACAAGTTAATGAATTAATAAAGCGGGAGTTGAGCCAGATTCTTTTGCGGGAAGTTGATTTTCCTGAAAAGGTTTTGGTAACTATTACTGAGGTAAAAGCTTCTGATAATTTATCACAGGTAAAGGTGTGGATTTCCGCTATTCCTGAATCTAATTCAGAAAAGGTTTTGCGGATTTTGAATAAACAAATTTATTTTATCCAACAAATCCTTAATAAACGGCTCAATATGCGGCCGGTGCCAAAAATCGTTTTTGCGCAGGAAAAGCAATCATCAGAAGCCGCAAGAATTGAACAGGCGTTAGATAAAGTTCAAGAGCTTGAAAAAGATGATAAATTTGATAGGATGAAATAAGGGTATGCCGCGGTGCTGGAATTGGTTTACAGGAGTGACTTAAAATCACTTGGAGATTTTCTCCATGTGGGTTCGAGTCCCACCCGCGGCACAATGGTAAAATTACCTATAAACGAAAATTTCTTCAAAAATTGGACTTCAGAAATGAGTTATGTTTTAGGTTTTGTTGTCGCCGATGGATGTATATCAAAAAGGAAAAATAAAATAAACTTATGATGAAAAAATGGAAAATTGGCGCGATAATTGGGGCAATGTGCGGCATCAGCATACTAATTATCCCTTTTATAAATGTGATGTATGTAAGTTTTTTTACGCAATATTTTGTGTCCCCGACACCTTCATTAGAATCATCTATCGTGTTTTACCTCTTTTTCTCCTTGCCAATAATTCTCGGAGCGCTAATTGGCGCTAAGGTTGGATATTTAATTTGATAAAAAAAGTTTTTGCCAGAGGTCTGTCCTTTGGCAAATTTAGTATTTTAAAACAGGACATTCCAAAGCAACGGTCGTTGCTCTGGAATGTCCTGTTTTTGGATTAAGGTTTTTTAAAAAAGTTGTTCGACATCGCCACTTCTATCACCACTCCATTACTATTTATTGCTATTTTGTGATAAATTGGTTAGAATTTAGTTATATGAGAAAACATTATCCGAAAAATTTGAAAAAATGGCAGGAATTTTGGGAAAAGGAAAAGATTTATAAGTTTGACCCAAAAAGCAAAAAACCAATTTATTCTATTGATACCCCGCCACCTTATGTTTCCGCGGAGCATTTACATATTGGACATATAATGAGTTATACTCAAACCGATTTTATAGCCAGATTTTGGCGGCAAAAAGGTTTTAATGTTTTTTATCCAATGGGATTTGATGATAATGGCTTGCCTACTGAAAGGTTTATAGAAAAAAAATATAATTTAGATAAGTCAAAAATATCCAGAGAGAATTTTATTAAATTATGCTTAAAAGAAACAAAACGAGTTGCGAAAATTTATAAAAATCTCTGGGAGAGAAATGGATTAAGCATTGATTGGACTCTAACTTATAATACAATCAGCTCTTTGTGTCAAAGAATTACTCAAAAATCTTTTATTGATTTATTCAAAAAAAAGAAAATTAAAAGAATGGAAGAGCCGATTATTTGGTGTCCTAAATGCCAAACCGCTCTTTCTCAGGCAGATTTAGAAGACAAAAAAGAGAAATCTTTTTTAAATTTTATTAAATTTCAATTTGATGATGGTAAGTCAGTAGTAGTTGCAACTACGAGACCAGAATTGATTCCTGCGTGCGTGTCTTTATTTGTTAATCCAAAAGATAAACGCTACAAGAAATACATAGGAAAAGAGGCAAAAGTCCCTTTATTTAATTACAAGATTCCTGTTTTAGCTTCATCTGATGTAGATATGAAATTTGGAACAGGATTGATGATGGTTTGCACCTGGGGAGATATAGAAGATATTCATAAATGGAAAGAATACAAATTGAAAACACGTTTAATTATCAATAAATATGGCCGACTGAATAAATTAGCCGGACCATATCAAAATTTTTCAATAATTGAAGCCAGAAAGAAAATTCTGAAAGATTTATCTAAAAAAGGACTATTAGTAAAACAGAAAAAATTGGTTCATATCCTTAATGTCCACGAACGATGTAAAACGCCGATTGAATTTTACAAAACATTTCAATGGTTTATTGAAATTTTAGGCATTAAAAAAACCTTAAAAATACAGGGAGAAAAAATTAACTGGTATCCTAAATTTATGAAAATAAAATATGATAATTGGGTTGATGGGCTTAAATGGAATTGGTGTATTTCCCGTCAACGTTTTTACGGCACTCCTTTTCCGGTTTGGTACTGTTCCAACTGTAAAGCGATTATCTTGGCTAAAGATAAAGATTTACCGGTTGATCCAAATCGCGCCAAACCGCGTGTTTCTCTATGCCCGCGATGCAAAAGTAATAAATTTTTGCCCGAGACCGATGTAATGGATACCTGGATGACCTCTTCCCTTACGCCATTAATTAACGCCCGATGGAAAGAAAAAAATAATTTGAAAAATATTTATCCGATGAATCTCCGTCCACAGGGATTTGAAATAATTAGAACCTGGCTTTTTTATAGCGTTGTTAAATCCTTTTTCCATACAAAAAGCCTTCCCTGGCATAATGTTATGATTTCGGGTTGGGGGCTAAATCAAGAGGGTAAAAAAATGTCAAAATCCTTAGGAAATATAGTTAAAGCAGAAGAAGTTTTGAAAAAATATTCTGTTGACGCTTTGCGCTACTGGTCTGCGGAAGCCGGCTTGGGCAGAAATTTGCGATATAATGAAGAAGAATTAAAAAATGGGCATCGTTTAATGACTAAATTATGGAACGCGTCCCGTTTTTCTATTTCGCATTTTCCTTCCCTGTCATTGCGAGGGAGGGCGAAGCCCGACCGAAGCAATCTCAGAGATTGCTTCGCTATCGCTCGCAATGACAAGGGGATGGACAATGGAACATATAAAAAATTATACCCGATAGATAAATGGATTCTTTCCAAATTACAAACTACCATTAAAAACTCCACTAATTATTTTGAAAAATACGAGTACGCCAAGGCAAAAAAAGAAATAGAAAACTTTTTTTACAAGGATTTTTGCGATATCTATTTGGAATTTGTAAAATATCGGCTTTACAGCAAAGACAAAAGCAATTCAATCCAAAAGAAATCCGCTCAATTTACTTTATATCACTGCCTTTTATCTATTTTGAAATTATTCGCGCCTTTTATTCCTTATATTACCGAAGAAATATATCAGAATTATTTTAGAA
>DAOWLG010000006.1 GCA_030643485.1 Candidatus Nealsoniibacteriota bacterium
ATAAAGCAATAAAGTATCAACCAAATATGAGCTAGCATTTAATTTGGAAAATTCAAATTTTTCCAATTGCATCCACTCATCCAAAGTTGGCTCTCGGAAAATATAACTTTTGTTGCGCAAATTCAATAAATAAATATTCTTATATTTATTTTGAAACTCTATGATCTTGTTTAACATTTGGATCACTCAACTGCTACGTTAATGATAAATTCATTTTTAAGGGATGAAGATTCATTAGTGACAAATGAAAAAGTAGTATCTGCTGCATTTGCTGCAGATTTGATAAGTTCATGCATTTTGCCAGCAAAATAATTAAAATAATCTTAGTGAACTCTATCGGGTCAACAGAAATAGGTCCCGCCTTGTACCAGGATTTTATCCCTCTAATCTCCGGAGCAAAAAAGAACAAACCCAGCAGTCCAAAGCAGCAAAGAAAATAAAAAACCAAAATTAGATAAGGATTATTTTTAAGAATCCTGTAATCAAAAAAAGAAAATAAAAACATCAGCAAAAAACCAATGCCAAAAAAAATAATTTGTTTTTTGAAATTGAAAAAATCTGCTTTGCCAATAGAAGAACTGTAAATAGAGAGAAGACCAATGAATACTAATAATAACGTAGAAGCGATAAGTATCCAGTCTAGTTTTTTAATATGAGAAAGAAAAAACATAATTTATCAGTTATTATTGATTAGTGATTATTTTCAAAAACTCCTGCTCGTTTATTGTCTTTATGCCAATCTCTTTTGCCCTGTCCATCTTCTTTATGCCCGGGTTTTTACCAACAACCACAATATCAGTTTTTGATGACACTGATCCTGAAATTTTTCCTTGTAAAACCCGAATTCTCTGCTTTGCTTTATCTCGCGCCATTGTTTCTAATGAGCCAGTCAAAACAAAAATTTTATTCTTTAATTTTTCGCTTTTCGCTTTTCGCTTTTCGCTTATTTTTACTCCTGCTTTTTCCAAATCCGCAATGAGTTTCTGGTTTTCTTTTTGTCTAAACCAATCATAAATACTTTTAGAAACCCGGGGTCCAATGTCCGGAATTACTTCTAACTCCCCTATTGCTGCTTTTTGTATTTGTTCCAAAGACCCAAAATGTTGAGCAAGGTCAATAGCAGTTTCCTCTCCTACAATGCGAATGCCCAAAGCAAAAATAAAACGAGACAAAAAAATCTTTTTACTCTCTTGTATTGCTCTAAATAAATTTTGAGCCGATCTTTCAGCAAACCTCTCTAATGGAATTAAATCGCCTTGTTTTAAGAAAAAAATATCAGACGCAAAAGAAATTAAATTTTCTTCTATTAACTTATCAATAATTTTAGGACCTAATCCGTCTATGTTAAATGCTTTCTTTGATACAAAATGGTACAGGCTTTTTTTTCTTTTGCCGAAACAATTTTTGTTTGGACACCTCCAGATAACCTCTTTTTCAGCACGAATTAAAGGAGTATGACAAACAGGGCAAACCCTTGGAAAATGAAATCCTTTTTCTCTGCCGGAGCGAAGTTCTGGTAGAACTTTTACCACTGCTGGAATTACATCCCCTGCTCTTTCAACTATTACTGTATCTCCAATTTTTACCCCAAGTTTTTTAATTTCATCTTCATTGTGCAAAGTGGCTCTGGTTATAGTAGTACCGCCAATTTCTATTGGTTCTAAAACAGCGACAGGCGTTATTGCTCCGGTTCTTCCTATTTGAAATTTTATATTTTTAATAATAGTAGTTGCCTGCTTTGGAGAAAACTTGAATGCGCGAACGCCGCGCGGACTTTTACCAGCCACCCCTAATTTCCGAAAAATAGAATTATCATCTACTTGAACAACTATGCCATCAATTTGAAAAGAAAAAAAATCTCTTTTTTTGGCTATCTCTTTCCAATAATTTATTACTTCTTCTAAATTTTTTGTTTTTCTGCCCGAGTCGGTTCTAAAACCTAAAGCAGATAAAATTTGATGCTCTTCTGAATGTTTTGTTTGCCCTAAATCAGTAGTAATGGCGTAGGCAATAAATTTTAGAGACCGAGAAGCGGCTAATTTAGGGTCAAGTTGACGGATAGAGCCAGCAGCCAAATTTCTCGGATTAGAATAAGGTTTTTCTCCTTTTTTTTCTTTTTCTTTGTTGAATTTCTCAAAATCCTTTTTTTCCATATAAACCTCACCCCGAACCTCCACCTCTCCCGTCGGAAGTTTGGACGAGACCCGTTCTCGTCCGTGCACG
>DAOWLG010000015.1 GCA_030643485.1 Candidatus Nealsoniibacteriota bacterium
AAAGATATTGACCGTTATTTCTTTTTTTATGCTTTTTGTGCAAGATCTAAAAAATTTTAATTAGGGGCGTGGTAAAATGACATCATAGAAATCTCCAAAATTTTTGTTCCGGGTTCGAATCCTGGCGCCCCTGCGAAAGATTGAAGAAAAATCGGAAGTGAAGAAAAATCGGAAGTTGGACTTCCGATTTTTCTTCAATAGGATAATTATTACTTACATCGTCTAACACGAGCTATCTGATTTGCGAACTGAGTAAAATTATTTTTAATTTTTATGAAAAAGCAATCAAAAAATAGGAGGTCGTCACAAAATGTGACAAACTAAAATTTGTTTTTTTTGACAGGATTGCTATAATAATATAAAAGTAGAGAGGTTGTAGATAACTAAATTTTTGTAAATTATGCTTCACTCAACCACTAAAATTAAAAAACCAAAAAAAATGATTTTATTTAATGTTGAGGATTATATCCTTTATATTTTAAATAAATTAGAGCCTGATAAAAGCGATAAGATTAGATTAAATAAAATTGCTTTTTTTGTTGAATTTGCTTTTATATATAACAAAGAGAAATGGCTTAGTAATATTAAGTATGCAGCTATTGATATGGGTATTGTTATTGATGACTATGATTCAATATTAAAAAAAATGGAAAAGGATGGGAAAATTAAGATAGATGGTTATATTATTCGTCCTTTGAGATCTTCAAACATTCAAATATCAGAAGAAATTTCTAATTTTTTGGATTTTTATATTAAGAAATATTCTTCATTAAATAAGAGCGAGCTTATCGGATTATCACATTCGACCGATTCTTATAAGATTACTACAGAAAACGAGAAAATTATGGGAAGAATTGTTGATAAAAATTTAGCAGTTCTTGAGACTTTTTTTGACGAAAATGAAGAGTATAAAAAAGGTCAAATTGACGAAAATAAACTGCCTGTTATAGATGAAAGCAGATTAAAAAAATATGAATTTAAATAATTATGGAATATTTATTCATCCAAATTTAGAAAAAAATATTAGAAAAAATTTGCCTGATAACTTAAAAAAAGTTTTCAACAAAAAGTTAGAATTTCTATCAAATAATAAATATTATCCAAGTTTGAATACTAAAAAATATGATGCTTGTGGCAAAACATTAAAACGTTTGGGAATTGATGAAATATGGGAATTCTATATTAATCGCCACGAATATAGGTGTATTTTTTATGTAATACATAATAAAGAAAAAATAATTATTGTAGATGTAGGCAATCACGACTATTTAAAAAGAAAATATTCTTAGTTAAAATCGGAAGTCCAACTTCCGATTTTTTAGTTGAACCAAGAAAAAATTACATTTTATTGGGCAGGCGATTAAATTTTTTTAATTTACCCCGTTAAATAATTTGCTTCGCAAATTAAAATCAAAGATTTTATTTAACGGGGTGAAAAAAGGAATAAATTTTTTCTGGATTTGGCTCGCCGCCGCTTGCGGCGGCGTCTTTTTAGAGGTTCGCGTCGGCATCGGCATCGGTGTCAGCGTCAGCGTTGTCGGCGTCGTGGGCAAAATTAAAAGTCAGCGTCCGGATTTTCGCGGAAAAAGGTTCGGATTTTAACCAATATACACTGCGAAAGATTGAAAAAAATCGGAAGGAAGAAATCGGAAGTTGGACTTCCGATTTTTTGATTCTTCCGATTTTTTGATTATTGATTCCGTTTTTTAATTTGGCTTGAAATTTGAGCAAAAAAGAGGTATCATAAGACAATAAAGCGATTATATGAAAATCAAAGACCCTTCAAGGGTTGAAAAATTTTTAATAATTTGATATAATTTACATAATATGGCTACACAAGATTTAATTAAAAAAATTGAAGAAAAAAGAGGTCAATTTCCAATGACCCAACAAATACTTCAAAGTCCAATTCAAATTTCACAAGAGCAAATAATGTGGAAAATAATTAGTCAGAGGTGGAAGTAAATTAGAATTTAGGTTATACTAAAAGTATGAAAATAGAAGCCATAAAAAATGTAAATATTACGGTACTTTTTTCAAGCCCCCTCAATCATCTCCTTATATCTCAAAAGGGGTTGTTAGATTTATTTAAAACTGGCGAACAAGAGAAAGATAAACATACTCTTGTTGAAGCTCCTGGACTTAAAGTTCTGATTTTTCCAAATATGAAAAAAGAATTTGTATTTGAGGGAGTAAGGATTTTAGTAAGTGATAAGAGCGAAACACTACCAGAAAATTCTGATATTGTAGATGATTTCCAGAAAATTATAACTAGTAATATGGTAGAGCGAGATAAAATTACCGCTTATGGATTTAATTATTACGCAATAATATCTCCAGGAGAAGAAGGTTTTAGAATTACAGATTTTATCGGCTCTAAAATTTTCGCTATTGGCGAAGAGATAAAAAGCGCAGGAGTTAATTTAGTGTTTGAGAAAAATAATATTAAATATACATTAGAAATAAAGCCAATTAGTTACGAACAACAAAAATTTGTTGCTCATCTTAATGTTCATTTTGGTAAAAATTTGCCGGAATTTGAGGAATTAAAAAAAGGAATTAGGGAACAATTTGAAATATTTAAAAATATCATCAAAAAAATATGAACGGAATAATTAGTTTAGAAAATACATTAAATTTTCCAATTAGCACACCGGAGGAATTAGATTATTCTTCTGATTTACTAGTTGAAGAATCTGATAAAATCAGTGAACGTCTTATTGACGAGAAATTCGCTATGCTTAAAAGCGATATTGGTGAGGGATTATTTAACAAACTTTCTTACGAAGAGAGAATTTTTATGATTGAAACCGCTGATTCTATTGATTTTGGCCATACTATAGATTTAGATGTTGTGGCAAAAGAAATAAAAAATTATGAACCATAATTATGATAATGGCGTATATCTTGACGCTAATTTTTTGATTGCGTATGCCGGATATTCTATTAAACAGTCTTTACTTAAAAAGAGAGCTAAAATTTTATTTGCCAAACTTTTAATTGAGAAAAAAGAATTTGTTGTTTCTTCTTTAGTATTTGATGAATTATGGTATGGTAGCAGAAAAGAAATTGGGCCTAAAATGGTTAAAGATAAAATCAAAGATAGAATCAAATTTCAGATAGGTAAATTTTTGGAAAAGACTAATTGGGATAAAATTGGTACAAGATTAGTAAATCAATGCATTGTTAATTTTTCGTGTTATGAAATTTATGATTCCTTAAAAATTTTTACAAAAAAATTACTAAATTCTGAAAATTTTTATGTTGTTCAATTTAATGATTCCAAAAATGGAGTTTTGAAAGCGCTTGAGAATATCAAAGAATTTAAATTGCGTCCAAGAGACGCGTTTCATTTAGCGTATATGAGAGATAAAGGTATTAAGGAAATTATTACAAATGATAAGGATTTTTTGAGAGAACAGGAAAATATGGAAATTAAAGTAATTGGATACTAATGTGAAGAAAAAATTGTTAATTAAGCAGGGTCAAAAACCCTGTTTTTTGTTTCCAAATTTTATCAATTTATGTTATACTGAAATTGTAAAAATCAAATAGCCTAACCCTCGTAGATTTTTCTGCGAAGTATGGCAAAAAAGACCGTTCAGAGTATTAAACTCCTCGTCAGAGCACTCTGAACGGTCATATCCGAAAGGATATGGGTGGCGAAAGCCATTGCTGGCGGGGAGCTTTATGTTTCCAGCCAGCAGGTATAAATAAAAAACCGTTCAGAGTATGCCTAATCAAAATAAACTTTGGAAAACCAATAAACTTATTTGTGGTGATAATTTAGAGGAGATAAATAAACTTCCGAAAGAAAGCGTAGATTTAATTTATATTGACCCGCCATTTTTCACTCATAAACAATATGAGGTTGTCTGGGGCGATGAGGCAGAAGTTAGAAGTTACAAAGATAGATGGGAGGGTGGAGTAGAGTATTTTATTAGTTGGTTAAAGCCAAGGGATGCTTACGAAGAAGTAGCGCGGATTAAAAATAAAGAGGGTTTAGAAATAAAGCTCATTACAATCAAAGATTTATTAGAAAAGAAAAAGCCGATAATCTGAAAATGAAAAAGCGTGCCTACAACAGTTTAATCGCTCTCTCTGGCGGAATATTCGGCTTCAGCGTTCTCTATATTCTTTTCTTTTTTATCAACCCATTTATTATTCTTTTACCCGCTACTTTTCTGTGGGTATTTTTAATTTTAGTATTTAATAGTTTTTGTGAAGAAGGAACCAAATTTTTACTTATTAAAAAATGGGAGATAGGAAAATTTCCTTATGGTTTCCTTTTAGGGTTTGGCTGGGGAGGAATAGAAAACTTAATGCACTTTGTAGCGAGAGATACACAGTTAAACCCCATAAATTCGGGTATAGTTATTGTGCTGCACATTATCACGGCTGGAATTATTTGTTATTTTGTAAAGAAAAACAAGCCCATTTTAGGGCTTTTAATAGCAATAATACTTCATACCGGATTTAATTTAGTTGTTCATTCGGTTAGTTAAGAATAAACACTACGAGAACACTTCTCGTAGTGTTAGGCGCGACAGTGATAAAAAAAATTTGATTGATTCTAATAAGGGCGAAAGTCAAAAAAATTTTCCCTTACGATAAGTAAAAAATATGTTATAATGGATTAAGAAATGCCATTATTATGAGCTTTGATATGGGCTTGTTTCTTTAAATAAACTTTGATACAATACATTTAAGAAAATGAAATTTCCAAGACCTAAAAAACTTGTTTTTTGTAATAATAAGGGTGGGGTGGGTAAAACAACCCTGGCATTTTATTGTGCAGTAGATTTTGTTAGGAAAGGGTATAAAACAGCATTAATAGACTTAGACCCTCAATGTAATCTAACTCTACAAACATTGGGTCATGTCTTTTATGAAGAAAACCTTTTTTCTGGGAAGACTAAGACTGAAACTATCTACAATGTATTAAAAACGAAGATAGAAGGAGGTGGAGATATAACTACTTCTGTTAAACCTACTCGCGTTCGGGGGGACTTATTTATAGTACCTGGCGATATTCAACTCTCTTTGTATGAGAATTTGCTTTTAAGTGGGTATAATGATGCAACAGCTGGTAATTTGCGAGGATACTCCGACACGAGTGCTATTGATAGGTATCTAAATGAAATCGGTGCCTCGGAGGGTATTGATATATTTGTGATTGATACTTCGCCAAGTCTTGGTGTTCTAAATAGAGTTATTTTTTTAGGAGCTGATTACTTTATTGTTCCTATAACACCAGATAGTTACAGCGTTCAAGGCGTTAAAAACCTCGGAGTGATATTTGAAGGATGGAAAAAGCATTGGAAGAATACAGCACAGGCTATGGTGGTCGCGGCTCAAACACCCGTAAACCATATTTTACGTGCAGACGCCCTTTTTATTGGTTATGTAATCAATTCTTTTAATGTATATAGCAAGAGAGTAGTGAAAAGACAGCACGATTGGTTAGAAAAAATTCCGAATGAAGTTAAAACGTTTCTATCAGAAAAGCATGGACGAAATGGTCTTGTAGAACAAAGTTGGAAAGCTCCAATAGGTTCAATGCAAGACTATGGGCAATTACCAGCCATTTCTATGGAAAATAATCTAGCTATTCAGGAGTTTGAGGTTGGAAAAATCCAAGAACTAAATCTTAGGGGAACTAAAGAGTTGCAAGCAAAAGCTACCCAAGAAATTGATAATCTGACAAAGAACATAGTTGAAGTTCTTGAGAATTTTTAACTTATAAGAAAAATCGGAAGTTGGACTTCCGATTTTTTGGTTAAAAAAGAGGTAAAGTAAAATCCACGGGTTTCGCGGGTTTTTTCTTGCCAAAAAGGAAATTTTTTGATAGAGTAAAATATATGTTCAAAAAAATAATTACAATATTAATAATTGCAGCGGTGATAGGAGTTGCTTATTTTGGTTATCAAAACTTTTTTAAAGAAAAAGACCAGATTTTTTCTTTGGCAGAGATAATACAAGGGAATATCTTGGAACAGGTTTCATCTACTGGCACTATAATACCTGTACAGAAAATTGAATTAGCATTCAAAACCGCGGGAAAGATTAATCAGGTCTTAGTACAAGTAGGGGACAAGGTAAAAGCAAAACAGGATCTAGTAAAATTGGACGATTCCGAATTGTATATTGAAAAACAGCAATCTGTTGCGTCGTTAGAATTAGTTCAGGCAAAATTAAACCAGCTTTTAGCAGGTGAAAGCCCTGAACAAATTGAGGTTTATGAGACAGCAGTAAAAAACGCGGAAAAATCGGTTCAGGACGCTGAAGTTGCGCTAAAAAATACCCAGCAGAATTTAGAAGATGTTAAGTCGTTAGGACAGATAGATTTAGACCAGGCATACGAAGATGTTCTAAACATTTTAGATGATGCCGAACTTAAATCCTATAATGTTTTTAATACCGTGGATTTAATTCAGCGAACTTATTTTACCGCCAATGACCAGGAATCCTTAATTGTTAAAGAAAATAAAAATAAAATTAATGATTGGGTGTCTCAGATAGAATTTTATATTGAATCTGCCAAAAATCAAAATACGGAAAACGCAAAAGATATTGCTCTTTTGGAAGTTAATAAAATCCTAAACCAAATCAGTAATAGCCTTACTGTTATTAGAAATATAACAGAAGAGCCGGTGTATAGGAGCGCTGTTTCTTCAACTGACAAAACGTCTTTAGATACCCATAGAACTAATGTTCTTGCTGTTTTGACTGCTATTTTAGATACGCAGCAGACCATTTCTTCCATAAAAGTTGCTAATCAGACCAATATTAATATTGCCTTGGCAAAAGAGGACACTGCCCAAAGCAACTTAAACGCGGCGCAGGGCAATCTTCAGGCGAGCAAAGACGAGTTGGCTTTGATTAAAGCGGACCCAAGAGAAACAGATATTGCTTTATATCAGGCGCAAATTAAAAAAGCAGAAGCCGTTTTATCTCTAATTCAAAAACAAATTCAAAATGCTGTTTTAGAGTCGCCGATTTCAGGAACAATTATTAGTATTTATGGCGAGAAAGGAGAAACAGTAAAAATCGGGAATTCAGTTATTGTGATGATAAGTGAGAGCAAGTTTCAGATTGATGTAGATATTCCTGAATCAGATATTGGAAAAATAGATTTAGGCCAGCCAACTCAAATTGTTTTAGACGCTTTCCCTCGCCAAAAATTTTTCGGTAAAGTTACAGCAATAGAGCCAGCAGAGACCATTATTCAGGGAGTAGTGTATTACAAAATTACTATTGGATTAAATGAAATTGATGAAAAAATAAAATCAGGAATGACAGCCAATATTATTATTATCACTAATTCTCGCGAGAATGTTTTGATGGTTCCCCAAAGAGCGGTAAAAGAAAAAGAAGGTAAAAGATATGTTCGTATTCCTGCTCCGACTTCTCATGCTGGTTTTCAAGAAATACCAGTGGAAACAGGAATTAAAAGCAGCGACGGAATGATAGAAATAATATCCGAATTAAAACAAGGAGACAAAGTTATTACTTTTATAAAAGAAAAGTAGAAAAATAAATGACGATATCCTATGAAAAAATTTGAAAGAGAAATAAAAATTTACAGAACTATTGACAAGGTCATTGATTTTGCTATACTTAAAATAGTTAATCCCACCGCCCTCCTTCATTTCGATGAACGACGGCGGTCTTTTATTTATTAAGACCAGAAGAAATTAATCAATTTTTTCCTGAAGCATAAACTATTCTCAAAGAGGTCCTATTCTAATGTTCTCAAGAACATTAGAATAGGATAAATCCTTCAATTCTATGACAAAAATTGGAAGAGAACCAAAAATAAAAAATCAGGAAAAATTATTCCTGAAAATGAAAAATTAAACCATAAAAAATGAGAGCTATAACCCCTATTAACGATGTCGGGATTTCCATTCTTCAAAAGAGGGTCTTTTTTCTTTTTCTTTTTCAAAATACGCCTGTTTTTCCCACACATCCCAGCAATAAAATACCGCGATAGCTACAATCGCCGCAGTAATTAGCAAAACACAAATTTTATACAATCCGAGATTATTTAATTTTTCTTTGATTGTTTTAAGTTTTTCGGACATAGGTTATTGGTTATTATCCAAATCTTCTGTCTTAAATCCGAGTTCCTTTAGAGCCATATCACGAAGAGGAAAAGAACCGACAAGAAGAACTGAATCAATATTTGTTCCTGACTTAAAAGCTCCATTTTTTAAGCGTATAAAAATATCAGTATTTTCTTTTAATAAATTGACTACTTTTTTAGCGATTTCTTGAACATCATAAGCAGTTTCTGGATTTTTTTCACGGATAGCGTTTAATAACATTTCTTTATTTTCCAAAATAATATTTTTGATGCCACTTTCATTTAAAATTTTTTGTCCTGTTTCGTTTAACACCATTGGAGAATTACTGACAGTTATAGGTTTTTCTCTAACAATATTCCAAATTTTTTCTATTTCGTTTTTTATCCATTCTATAGAATTTTCTATCTTTCCTATTTTTATTCCAGCAAACCACGCTATTCCGATTAAAGAAGCTATAATGCCTAAAAAATACAATATATCAATTTGAATAATTAATTCAGTCATATTATCAATTTCATTATACCACAGAAAAATATTATCAACCTGTGGATAACTCATTTTACTAATAATTAAAAATTTGTAAAGCAAAAATTTTGTGTTATCATAATTTTATGATTGAGGTAAATAATCTTACAAAAGAATATCGGAATGATTCAGTGGCGACTAAGGTTTTGGACAGGATTAGTTTTAATATTCAGGAAGGCGAGTTTGTGGCGATAATGGGCCCATCTGGGTCAGGCAAGTCAACTTTAATGCATATTATGGGGTTTTTAGATAGTCCAAGTTTAGGTGTATATAAGTTTAGGGAACAGGGGATTGATGATTTGTCTGACGATGAATTGGCGCGGTTAAGAAATAAGCAAATGGGGTTTGTTTTTCAAACCTTTAATTTATTATCACGAACAACGGTTCTGGATAATGTGAAATTACCTTTGACTTACGCGGGATTTTCGCGCCAGAAAGAAGAAGAAATGGCAAGAATCGCTCTTGAGGCAGTGGGACTTTCTCATCGCTTGGATTTTTTTCCAAATCAGCTTTCCGGTGGCGAACAGCAAAGAGTGGCTATTGCTCGGGCAATAGTTAACCATCCCGTGGTGATTTTTGCTGATGAGCCGACAGGTAATTTGGACAGCAAATCAGGCCAGCAAATAATGGAAATTTTACAGAAATTAAATGACCAGGGCCATACTATAATTTTAGTCACCCATGAAAAATATACTTCAGAAATGGCAAAAAGAGTTATCTATTTGAAGGACGGAAAAATAGTTAGCGACGAAAAGGTTGGGCATAGAAGATTTGCGCGCGATGGACTAATGAAATGAAATTTTATTGAAAATGAAATTTATTGACTATTTCCAAACAGCAATCAGGGGTTTAAAAACAAATAAAACCCGCACAGCATTAACAATGTTGGGAATTGTGATTGGGATTGCCTCGGTTGTAACAATGCTTTCTTTGGGTGCTGGTGCCCAGAATTTAATTGTTGGACAGATTATGTCAACGGGTTCCAATAGTATTTTTATTGAGCCGGGTCCATGGAGCGAGAAAATGGAAAGGGGTTCAATGATGGAAACAATGATTGAGGAAATGGAAATCAAAACCCTTAAATATGAAGATGCTTTGGCAATAGAAAAAGATTCTAATATAGAAATAGCCGCTCCTTTTGTTATGGGCGTAGCAAGGGTTGTTTATCAAAATGAGGATAAAAAAATAACTTTTATGGGAACTACATCAGCCGCTCGGAAGATAGACGAAGCGTATCCGATTTTAGGAAGGGGAATTTCTGACGCGGATGTAAAAAATATGGCTCGCGTGGTTGAATTGGGCTATAAAATAAAACAAGATTTATTCGGAGATGAAAATCCGTTGGGAAAGACTGTTCGCATTAAAAAACAAAATTTTACAGTAATAGGAGTTACTGAAGAGCAGGGGACACAGATGTTTTTGAATTTAGATGAAATTATTTATGTTCCTCTTACCACTGCGCAAAAACTTTTAATAGGAGATGACCATTTGAATTGGATTGTTGCCAAAGTAAAAAGCGAAGATAAAATAGAGGAAGCAGTAGAAAGTATCCGTTTAACTCTTCGGGAAAGGCATAATATCTATAATCCTGAAGAAGATCCTGCAAGAGACGATTTTAAGGTGATGAGCCAAAAAGAAACCGCGGAGATGCTCAATACTATTACCGGTATTTTTGCTATATTTTTATCTGCTGTGGCATCTATTGCTTTGATTGTCGGCGGCATCGGGATAATGAATATTATGCTGGTTTCAGTGTCTGAAAGAACCCGGGAGATTGGTTTAAGGAAAGCGGTCGGTGCTCGCAAGAAAGATATTTTGTGGCAATTTTTAATAGAGGCAATAGTGATAACGGTTTTAGGAGGAATTTTTGGCATTATTATTGGTATTGCTTTGTCTTATTTGAGTAGTATAATTATTGGACAATTATTAGGAGTGGAGTGGGTTTTTGTTATTTCTTTCAAAGCCATTGTCTTGGCTTTTGGTGTGGCTAGCGCTATTGGTTTGGTGTTTGGGATTTATCCGGCGCGTAAAGCCGCGCAACTTAGCCCGATAGAAGCATTGAGATATGAATAATTTAATTGGTTCTTTAATTAAAGACGGGTGGTTAAAGACATCAAGGATAATTGATGCATTCAGGGCAATAAAGAGACAAGATTTTATGCCCGAAAGTATTAAGTATTTATCAGAATTAAATGAGGCGTTGCCAATAAGTTATAGCCAGACCATTTCTCAACCCTTGACCGTGGCTTTTATGTTGGAACAATTACAACCTAAACCGGGTGATAAGATTTTGGATGTCGGTTCCGGTTCGGGGTGGACAACAGCTCTTCTGGCTCATATTGTGGGTTCAGCAGGAAGGGTAATTGCAATAGAAAGAATTCCAGAATTAAAAAAATTTGGCAAGGAAAATGTAGCAAAATATAATTTTATAGAAAAGGGAATTGTGGAGTTTATTTGCGCGGACGGCTCAAAAGGATATAAAAAAGAATCTCCATACGATAAGATTTTAGCATCAGCCAGCGCGGAAAATCTACCCGCAGAATGGAAAGAGCAACTAAAAATAGGAGGCAGAATTGTCACGCCTATTAGTTCATCTATCTGGTCATTTACTAAAAAATCCGTAACTGAATTTGAGGAACGCGAATACCCCGGTTTTGCTTTCGTTCCGTTAGTAATAAAATAATATGATGAAAAAAATTTTAATTTTTTTAGCGATTTTTGTTTTTATATTTTTAACTTATTTATGGATTTTACCCTGTGGACAGGGCGGGCTTTTTGAGGTTAGAGAAGGGGAGAGTTTATTTCAGATTGCTGAGAATTTGAAAGAACAGGGATTTATCCAGATGGAAATTCCTTTTTATGTTTATGTGTTTTTAGAAGACCGAGCAAAAGACCTTAAATACGGTGTTTATAAATTTACTAATGATGATACTTTTTTAAGCATTGCTCAAAAAATAATTCAAGGCGACACCCATACCATAAAAATTACCATCCCCGAAGGTTTCAATATTCAACAAATTGAAAATACTACGAGAACTGTTCTCGTAGTATTAGATATAGATGATTTCAAAAAAAAATTTGAGTTTCTGAAAGACGCTCCAAATAATTTTTCTTTAGAAGGTTTCCTTTTTCCAGACACTTATTACTTTTCTCCTTTCGTAACTAACGAGGAAATAGTAAGGATTTTTTTAGATAATTTTGACAGGAAATTAAATTCAGAATTAAGGCAGGAAATTAAAAATCAAGATAAAGCAATTTTTGAAATTATAACAATGGCTTCGCTTTTAGAAAAAGAGGTTCGGATCATTGAAGATAAAAAAATGGTTTCTGGTGTTTTATGGAAACGGCTGAATGTCGGTATGCCTTTACAAGTTGACGCCACGATTATTTACATTACCGGCAAGAAAACAACTAAGGTTTCCATATCTGAAACAAAAATTGATTCTTTTTACAACACCTATAAATATAAAGGATTGCCCATAGGTCCGATTTGCAATCCAGGGCTTGACAGCATTAAAGCCGCGATATATCCTGAAATCAGTAAATATTGGTATTATTTGTCAACTTCGGAAGGGGAGACGATTTTTAGCAGGACGCTAAAAGAGCATAAAATTGCTAAATCAAAATATCTTAAGTAAGAATTAATATGGAAAAAACATTAGAAAACAAAAAGATTGCTATGGTGATATCTTTTCGGGATTTTCGGGATGAGGAGTATTTTATTCCAAAAGATATTTTAGCTCAAGCCGGAGTAGAAATATCCACAGTAAGCACTGAAAAAGGAATTGCAATTGGCACTGACGGCGGAGAGGTAAAAGTAGATATTTTGCTTGATGATTTAAGAGTTTCTGATTTTGATGCAGTGGTTTTTATTGGAGGACAGGGCGTTATTAGATGTCTTGACAATAACAAGAGTTATGAAATTATTAGTCAGACGTTAGAGAATGGAAAAATTTTGGCTGCGATTTGTATTTCTCCGATTATTTTAGCCAATGCAGGTGTTTTAGACGGTAAAAAAGCAACCGTTTGGTCAAATCCAATGGACAAAAGCGCTGTTAAAATTTTAGAAGAGCAAGGCGCAATTTATCAGGACGAGCTTGTTGTGATTGACGGAAAGATTATTACCGGCAATGGTCCGGAAGCAGCAGAAAAATTTGCCCAAGCATTGACAGAGATATTAAAATAAAGTAATATGAAAATAGCCGCAGACAACAGGCAAAAATATAAGTCCTGCCGAGGCAATAATAATCATTTATCATTGATTATTAATTATTATTTGTCTGCGGTTTGTCGCAGATTTTTTGTATTCAAATAATATGCCTTTAGCTAGAGAACAAAAACAACAAATTTTAGATGACTTGGAGGAAAAATTTAGCAAGCAAAAAGCAATGGTTTTTGTGGATTTTTCCGGTTTAGGAGTAAAAGATCTAACTGAATTAAGAAAAAAAATGAGAGAAAAAGATTGTGAATTTAAGGTGGCAAAAAAGACATTGATTCAAGGGGCATTTAAGAAATCTGAACCGAAAATAGGTGAAAAAATAAGAGAACTTCAAGGAGAAATTGCTTTGGGTTTTGGTTATACTGACGAAGTCCTAGCTTTTAAGATTTTAGGTGATTTTTCCAGGATAAACGGAAATTTAAAGCTTTTGGGCGGATTAATGGGCGGTGAGTTTTTGGAAGCAAACAGAGCTATTGTAATATCTGAATTGCCCACAAAACAAGAACTTTTGGCAAAAATGGTTGGAAGCGTAAGTGCTCCCATTTCAGGATTTATCAATACATTACAGGGAAACATTAAAGGTCTGATCTATGTTTTGGCAAAAGCCAAAACATAAATTTTCAATTTTCAATTTTCAATTTTCATTAAATTTTCAATTTTCAATGAAAATTAGAAATTAAAAATTAGAAATTAAATAATTATGACAGAAGAAAAAAATCAAACTGAAGAATCTAAGGAGGAAGTAAAACCTTCAGAGGAATCAAAGGTAGAAGAACCCAAGAAAGAAGAAACTCCAAAGCCAGAGGAGAAAAAAGAAGAGGTCAAGAAAGAAGAACCAAAGAAAGAAGAAAAACCTGAAGAAAAAGAAGAAAAGGAAGAAAAGGAGGTAGAAGTGCCGGAAAAGTTTAAGAAATTAGTTGAAGACATAGAGAAAATGTCAGTTCTGGATTTAGCGGAATTAGTAAAGATTTTAGAAAAGAAATTCGGCGTGTCTGCCGCTGCTCCTATGGCGGCTGCCCCGGCTGGCGCCGTAGCGCCCGGCGCTGATGCTGAAGAGAAATCCGTGTTCAATGTTGAACTCACTGCAATAGGGGATAAGAAAATTGAAGTAATTAAAGCAGTGCGAGATATTACTGAAAAAGGATTAAAAGAGGCAAAGGATTTAGTGGATGCCGCGGTAAGTTCGCCGCAGATAGTCAAAGAAAATGTTAAGAAAGAAGATGCGGAAGAAATCAAAAAGAAATTAGAAACCGCTGGCGCAAAAGTTGAACTGAAGTAATAACTATTTTATCCGCCGAACTAATATTGAAAATTAAAACTGCCCAAGAAGAATTTTTTGGGCAGTTTTGATTAGTGCCATTTGCGTGCCAATTTGCGTGCCACATTAGTAATTAATGGACAAAACATAAAATTGTTTTTTACCTTCACCTTTAGTTTTTAATATTCCTGTCTTTAATAAAGAATTTATTAGACGAATTGCTGTTCTTTTGGAAACATTTAAAATATCTTCAACATCGCTACGTTCAATTTTCCCCATTGTCATTACAAAATCAACAATTTTGATTTGATTTTTATCAAGATATACCTGACCGCCGATTTTACCTTTCATTTTTGCGTCTAAACTCAAAGGAATAACAGCGTCTTTGACATTTATCATTTCCGCCTTGAATCCTTTAATAAAATATTCCAACCAATTAGTTGAATCAGCATTCAGGCGTTCCTGATAATTTTTACCCAAATGAATTGCCTTGTAATACGCGGGACGGTTTTGATTGTAATAATCTTCTAACGCGAATAGTTTGCGAAAATCATACCCTCTTTGGTAAAGAATAAGAGTAGCCAGAAGTCGGGCAGTCCTGCCATTACCGTCCGCAAAAGGATGAATAGCGGCAATTTCTGAATGGGCGATTCCAGCCACAATAACAGGACAAATGTTTTCCTTTGCGGTCTTATCTAACCAAATAACTAAATTTTTAACTAATTCTGGTACTTGTTTGGATTTGGGTCCGGTATAAGATATTTTGATAATTTTGTTGCCCCTTTTTGAGACCACATAAACATCGCCTTTTCTAAAATACCCGCATTTGTCTTGAGTAAGAGTATTTTTAGTCACCAGACCCTGAATTTTTAAAATTGTCTTCAAGGTAATTTTGCGTTTTTTTTCTACAAATTTAGAAATATAAAGGATTGCGTCGCGATAGTTTTTAATTTCAAAAATATCCCTTTTGGGAGCGTCAATTTTTTCACCGGCAAGCACTTTTTTTACTTCATAGCGGTTGAGTATGTTTCCCTCAATACTAGTAGAAGAATGTATCATCCGTATCAACGCTTCCCGTCTTAATTTTAATTCCTGTTTTGGTATAATTGGAATATGTAAAATCAGCGATTTGATTTCAGCAATTTCCATTGAGTCATTCAGTATTTGATGAGTAATTGTATATTTCGGATTAAACATATTATTGATGTCTTCCTATTTTTAGTATATCATTAAATTAACAGTGAGGCAATGAACCCAAGAGGTACATTTTCGCGTTCGCTCGGAAGTCCAAGCGAGCAAGCTCACTTGGGCTTCTCTCGCTTCACTTGAAAATAAAAAAAGAGGCAATAAAAAAAGAGGGTCTTTTACAATGACGGCGCCCTCAAGCCATTTATGTTTCTATTAGTGTCTTTTTATTTGCACTGTTATCCATCTACCCCAGTCAAATTCTTGTCCAAGATTTAGTGCTGTTTCTACTATTCTTGTAATTTTCCAAAGCGGTATTTGTGTTGGCGGTATATCTGGCGATGTCAAGCTTCCATTCAGGAGCTTACCTCCTCCTTTATGTCGTTCTTGCTGGAAGTACCAATTTGGCACTTCTTCTATTCTACCGGGCTGGCTTAATTTCCAGAAATCTCCCACAAAAGGTTTCTTGCCCTGCTTTAGTTGTTCCTCCAGTCGGATCATTGCTACGATATTTCGCAGTTCCTTTACGGTATTGTACCGGTTGTTTGTGAAAATCATTGTCCTTCCATTGCTGTTTCTCTGGATTACAATCGTCGCAATGTATCCATATTGTTTGCTTCTTGCCATTTTACCGAAATCCTCCTCATCTGATTTTCCGGTTACTATGACAAACTTCTTGCCTTCTTGTTTTACTTCTATGACATCTGCGTTATCTAAGTCCTTCAGCGTTCTTCCAAATAATGCCTTTTGTCTTTCGTATTTAGCATTCAACAATTCAAATGCTAATTCCGAAACCTCTGCGTGCATTATTGTCAATCCTTGAATAATCTCTGCGAAATCAAAAGAATTTTTCGCTCCGTTTTCAAGTCCATTGAGATATCTGACAATTTGTCCAGCCGCTAAGTCGTCTCTCGTCAGTTTCTTTGTTTTCATCCACCAGTTTAGCAATTCAATTGCTGACCTCGGATTTCTTGCTTCTTCGCTTTTTTCAAAAGCAATTTTTGCTTTCAGCATAATCTCTCCGAGCCGAAACACTTTCTTATCATTCGTTTTTCCGCGCTCATCTGAATATTTTTTGTTCAAACACTGCAGAAAGTCAGCGAAATCCAAAGGCGTTTTTGTCCCGTGCAAATCATGCGCTTTTGTGTAATCCAGAATTTTTTGGAGTTCTGGTTTTTCACTAATTCCTAAATGTTTAGCCACTAATGTGGCTGCGCACTCTCCGGGATGTTTGTTTGCCGGATGATGGTCAAACATTCCTCCTCCTATATCAACGGTCAAAACATTTGTGCTGCCAAACCCTGCTTTGTTGAATTCTTCGCCTCCGCTCCAGAATGTTACCATCGCATCTGAAATTCCTGGGAATTTCTCTTCTCCATCTTCTATCAACAAAGAAACTCCGACACACGCATCAGGATCTAGATGCGTATGTGCTACAACAATCCTATTCTGTTTTTGTGACATTTTTTATGCCACCTCCTTTTCTGTTTTTGAACTATCCTTCTCAATTCATTGGTAAGGTCTTTACCTCATTCCAGATAGCCGAGCTATCTACTAATTATTTTAATAGACAATTCGGCTACCTAGAGCATTTTTTCTCTCTTTTATTGAAAATTTCCCACATTCCCATTTGAAACCGAACATGGTAGAATAAAAGAATGAAAAACAAAACAAAAAAGTTCTCGCATCTTTCAAAAAGCGAGCGAGATGAAATTGTAATTCTCAAAAAAAAGAATTACTCGCTAAGAAACATAGC
>DAOWLG010000031.1 GCA_030643485.1 Candidatus Nealsoniibacteriota bacterium
AAAAAAGTTATAATCTCGGCTCCGTCAAAAACACCGGAAAAAATCCCTTCTTATATTTTAGGAGTGAATGAGGAAAATTTTGATTCCAAAAAAGATGAAATTTACGACATGGGTTCCTGCACCACTAATTGTTTAGCGCCAATGGTGAAAGTTTTGAACGATAATTTTAAAATTGTTTCCGGATTTATGACTACTATTCATAGTTATACCACTGACCAAAGAATTTTAGACCTACCCCATAAAGATTTGAGAAGAGCAAGGGCCGCAGCGCAAAATATTATTCCCACCACCACCGGCGCCATTAAATCAATTGGCAAGGTAATTCCTGAAGTTCAAGGAAAAATAGACGGGATTGCCATAAGAGTGCCAACTTCGGTGGTTTCTATTCTGGATTTAATTTGTGAGGTGGAAAAAAAGACCGATGTTGAGGAGGTGAATAATGTTTTCAAGCAAGCGTCCCGACAGGAAAATTTTAATGGAATTTTGAAAGTAGAAGAAGCTCCATTGGTTTCTTCTGATTATATCGGCAATTCTTTTTCATCTATTGTTGACGCTCAATTAACTATGGCAAAAGATAACTTGGTGAAAGTCGTTGCTTGGTATGATAACGAATACGGCTATGCCTGCCGCTTTGCCGAATTCGCGGAATTCATAGGAAAAAACTGTAGATAGTGTAGATGTCCACATCTACACTATTTTTATATAGTGATTAAAAAAGGAAATTTGTATTTTCCAACAAAGGAAATAAAAAATAGCGCCTGGGTTAAAGATAAAAAGATTTACAAACAAGCGGAAAAAAATCCAATTAAATTTTGGGAGGATTTGGCTGGCAAACTTTTTTGGCATAAGAAATGGAGAAAAACTTTTTTACATAAGCCCCCTTACTTTCAATGGTTTGTTGGCGGGAAAATAAACATTACTTCAAATATCTTTGAGAATAACTTTTTGGGATGGGAAAAAATAAAAAATAAAAATGCTTTGATTTGGGAACCAGAACTCGTAGAAGAGCAATCTAAAACTTTAACATATAACGAACTTTTTAGAGAAATGAATCGCGCGGCTAACGGCCTTATCAAATTGGGAGTAAAAAAAGAGGACAGAGTAGGAATTTATTTACCAATGATTCCTGAAGCAATAATTAGCATCTTGGCTTGCGCCCGAATTGGAGCGATTCATACAGTAGTGTTTTCCGCTTTTAGCCCTTCTGCGTTAAAAGTGCGGCTTCAGGATACCGATGCCAAAGTTTTAATTACATCTAATGGATATTACAGGAAAGGTAAGATTATTGATTTGAAGAAAAACGCAGATGACGGAATTAAGGGAACAAAGGTTAAAAAAGTTATTGTAGTAAAACACACAGACAATAAGGTTAAAATGAAAAAAACCAGGGATATTTGGTGGAACGACCTGATTAAAAATCAATCAGATTATTGCAAGCCAGCAATAATGGATTCAGGAGATACTTTATTTATTCTTTATACCAGTGGAAGCACTGGTAGGCCAAAAGGTACAATTCAGTCCTGCGGCGGTTATATGGTTCAGGCGTACTGGACCGGAAAATGGATTTTTGATTTTCATCAAGATGATATTTTTTGGAGCACCGCTGACCTTGGCTGGATAACAGGCCATACTTACAGTTGTTATTCGCCATTACTTAATGGTACGACCTTTCTGATTTATGAGGGTTCGTTGGATTGGCCCAAGCCGGATAGATGGGCGCAAATTATTGAAAAATACGGGGTTACTATTTTTTATACCGCGCCTACCGCGGTACGAATGTTTGAAAAATTTGGCGCAAAAATTTTTAAAAAATACAATTTTGCGACATTGCGGATTTTGGGGTCAGTAGGCGAGCCAATAGACGAATCCGCGTGGCAATGGTATTTTGAAAAAATAGGAAAAAAGAGATGTCCTATATTGGATACCTGGTGGCAGACCGAAACAGGTGGAATTTTAATCAGTTCTTTGCCGGGAGTAGGACCATTCAAGCCAAGTTTTACAGGTTTGCCTTTTCCGGGATTAAAAACTGATATTCTTGACGAAAAAGGGAAATCCCTTCCGTCAAATAAGCAGGGAAATTTAGTAATATTACCTCCTTTTGCTCCTGGTCTTTTATCCGGGATTTACAAAAATCCTAAAAAATATCTAAAAACTTATTGGTCCCAATGTGGCAAAAAGATTTATTACACCAGCGACGCGGCTTACAAAGATAAAAATGGTCTCATTAGAATTGTAGGGCGAACAGATGATGTAATTAAAGTGGCTGGCCATCGTTTTACTACTGGCGAGTTAGAAGCGGCAATAAACCTGCACCCGAATATCAGGGAATGCGCGGTAATAGGAATTCCAGATAAAATAAAAGGAGAAGCGATTGTGGTTTTTGCGGTTTCAAAATCTGAGAACGTTTCTCTGAAGGAGAAACGTTCTCCCAATATTAAAGAACAAATCAAAAAACAAGTAATAATCCAGATTAGAAAAGAAATAGGTCCCATTGCTACACCTAAACAAGTTTATTTGGTACGGGATTTACCCAAAACCCGTAGTGGTAAAATTATGCGAAGGATTTTGAAGCGATTATTTACCCCGTTAGAGATTGCGGGGACAGAAAAAAAACGTAAAAAAAACAAATCTCTAACGGGGTTTACCAAAGAAAAATTGGGTGACCTTTCAACTTTAGCCAATCCTGAAATCGTCGAAAAAATTCAAAGAATTTTGAAAAAGTCATTGTAATAGATTTCTTCCGATCGGAAAAAATCTATTACAATAAGAATTTAAACATTTTTGGTTATGAAACCATTGATTGTAGCAAATTGGAAAATGAATCCGCAAAATTTGGCACAAGCCAAGCAGATTTTTAATTCAGTAAAGAAAGGATTAGAAGATGTTAAAAGCGCGGAGGTGGTAATTTGTCCCCCATTTATTTATTTACCGACGTTATTTGACTTTTTATCCAGGTGGATAAAAAGTCAAATAAAATTAGGCGCGCAAAATTGTTTTTGGGAAGAAAAAGGCGCTTATACCGGCGAGATTTCCTTATTGATGTTGAAAAATTTTGCCTGTAAATATGTAATTATCGGCCATTCAGAACGACGAGGAATCTTAAAGGAAACAAACTCAATGATAAATAAAAAAATAAAGGCTGCCTTATCTTTTGGCATTAAACCAATTTTATGCGTAGGAGAGAAGAAAGAGGAAAAACAAAAAGAAAAAATTTTTGTTGTTTTGAAGTCTCAAGTAGAACAGGGTTTAAGAAAAATATCAAAAAAAGAAATTGAAAATATAATATTTGCCTATGAGCCGGTTTGGGCAATTGGTTCAGGAAATCCTTGTTCATTAGATGAATCTCATGTAGTGAGATTGCTTTTACAAAAAATCATTGCTCAAAAATATTCACGGCAAGTCGCGCAAAAACTCCAAATTCTTTATGGCGGTAGCGTGAAAAGTTCAAATGTGAACGGCTTTATCAAGGACGCGGGATTTCAAGGGGTATTAGTTGGCGGAGCGTCTTTAGACCCGAAAGAGTTTATTGAAATAGTAAAAAATGCTTCATAATCATTGCTACAACTTGTTTTTTATTTTTTAACAAGGTAAAATTACATAATGGCAAAAAAATTTAAAAAAATTAAAAAAAGCGTGGCAAAAATTAGGGATAAAATAGTAAAGAGAAGAAAGCAAGTTCAAAAAGATGAAGGAGTAATTTGCCGAACCAAAATAAAAGTGATTGGTATTGGCGGAGGCGGTGGATCTATTGTTTCTGAAATTGCTACGCGACTGAAAAAACAGGATTTCGTGGCAGCGAATACTGACCTTCAGGCATTGAAAAAGATTAGTAAGGAATGTAGATTTTTTCAATTTGGCAAGGATTTGACCCAGGGTTTGGGTTGCGGTATGAATTCTGACATAGGAAGAAAAGCCGCGGAAAAGGAAAAAGAAAAAATAAAAAAGCTAATGGAAGGTGCTGATTTCTGTATTTTGGTATCTTGTTTGGGCGGCGGAACCGGTTCCGGCGCTTCTTCTGTTTTTGCCGAGATTGCCAAAGAACTTGATAATATCTGTTTTGGGATTTTTACTTTGCCTTTTAAGTTTGAAGGCGAGAAAAAAGCAAAAATCGCGTTAAACGCTTTAGAAAAATTAAAACCAAACCTAAATGCTTTTACTATTATTCCAAATGAAAAAATTTTTCAAATTATTGATAAAAATACTTCTTTAGAAAAAGCGCTTTCATCTCTGAATAAAATTTTAGAACAAGGTTTAGAAGGACTTATAGAAATGATTTATTTGCCAGGTTTGATTAACATTGATTGGGCAGACCTTAAAACAATTTTAGAAGGAAAAGGAAAACTATGCTATCTGAATAGTGTAGAAGAACGGAGAGAAAAAGGAGCGGAAGAATTAGTGAGACATCTTCTTCAAAATCCTTTAATTGAATACGATATTCGCGGCGCTGAAAAAATTTTGTATAATATTGCGTCTGACAAGGATTTAAGAATGGAAAAAGTAGAGCAAATAAGCAGGTCAATTACCCGTTGCAATCCCAAGGCAAAAATTATTTTTGGCATTTCACAACATCCAAAATATAAAGGAAAAATTCGGATAACCTTGCTTGCTACTGGTTGCGGAGATACAGAGAAGAAATCGAATCCTCAAAAAAAGGCAAGAAAAAAAATTAAGAAATTAGAACAAAAACTTGAAGCGCCTCAAGAGCCGCAAATAAAGGTTTCTTTGCCGCGTGCGGAACAGGCGCCTCCTGCTTCAATAAAAAAGCAATCCGCGATTAAAAAACCCTTACCAATTAAAATTAAAAAATCCAAGACCCCTCTTTTGCTTCCCAAAGACACTACTATAAGAAAAAACGCTTTGGATTTAAAAAAAGAATCAGAACAGATAGAAAAAGAGATATTAGAACAAGAAAAAAAATGGGACACTCCAACATTTTTGCGTAAAAAGAACGCATAATTATAATCCTGATGAATAATTTTATTACCAAAGCCATTATTCCTATTGCTGGTCTTGGGACCAGGTTTTTACCTTTGTCAAAGGTTTTGCCAAAGGAACTTTTGCCATTAGTGGATAAGCCGGCTATTCAGTATATAATAGAAGAGGTGCGCGCTTCCGGGATTAAGGAGATTATTTTTGTAACGCGTCCCAAAGGGAAAGAGGTTGTAGAATATTTCAAGAAATCGCCCAAATTGGAAAAAATCTTAAAAGAACGAAACAAGAATAATTTTTTAGAAGAAGTGAAGCAATTAACTGAAATTTCAGAAACTACTGTTTTTTCTTCTGTTGTCCAGAAACAGCCCTTGGGCGATGGCCACGCGATTCTGCAAGCAAGAAAATTTATTACACAGGAGCCGGTAGCAGTATTATTTCCCGATGATATTATTGATTCCAAGACACCCTGTATTTTACAGCTTATGCAGATTTTTAAGACCTGCCAAAAGCCGGTTGTCGCGTTAATGAAAATGCCAAGGGAACAGCTTTCTCGTTACGGGGTGGTAGGAGTGGAGAAAATCGCTAATCGCGTCTACAAGATTAAAAAAATTATAGAAAAGCCCTCTCTTGAACAAGCGCCTTCTGATTTAGTGATAATCGGGAGGTATATCCATACGCCGGAGGTTTTTGATTATCTTAAAAAAGCCAAACCAAGCGAAAAACACGAAATAATTACCGCTGAAGTTTGGAATCAGATGCTTAAAGACGGCAAGACAATTTACGGATACGAATTTGAAGGAGAACGCTTGGATTGCGGAGATAAAATGAGTTGGCTCAAGTCCAATTTTTATTTTTCCTTGAAACACCCAAAATTCGGTTCCGAATTAAGAGATTATTTGAGAGAAACATTGTAAAAATTTCTAATTTCTAATTTTCAATTTTTATTAAATTTTTAATATTGTCATTG
>DAOWLG010000047.1 GCA_030643485.1 Candidatus Nealsoniibacteriota bacterium
AAATCGCCAAACCTGCGGTTACTATGCCGCCGGGAGTATTAATATAAAGTTGAATATCTTTTTTTGGGTCTTGAGAAGATAAAAAAAGTATTTGAGCAATAATAGAATTAGCCACTGTGTCGCTAATTGGTCCGGCAAGAAAAACAATCCTGTCTTTTAACAAACGGGAATAAATATCATAGGCGCGTTCTCCGTATGGAGATTTTTCAATAACTGTTGGAATTAAGTTCATAGTAATAATAATTTTTAATTTTAGGGACTTTTTGTTTCTTGTTTTTCTTCCTTCTCCTCCTCTACTTTTTCCGTTTTTTTCTCTTTTTCTTTTTCCTCTTCCTGTCCCTTCTCCCCTTCCGGAGATCTTACATCTATTTTCCAGCCAGTAAGTTGCGCGGCTAAACGCACATTCTGGCCCTCTTTGCCAATGGCTAATGAAATCTGCTCTTCTGGAACCAAAACCCGGGCTTTATTTTTGGGCATAATCTTTACCTCAATCACTTTTGCCGGAGACAAAGCATTAGCAATATATTTTTCCGAATTTTCAGAATATTCAATAATATCTATTTTTTCCCCTCCTAATTCATTAATAACCGCCATAACTCTTGTCCCTTTTTGACCAACCATTGCGCCAATAGGATCCATCCCATCTGTTTCCGCATCTACTGCTACCTTTGAACGCGAACCGGCCTCTCTGGCAATAGACTTAATGGAAATATCTTCGGATTGAATTTCCGGAACCTCTAACTCAAAAAGTTTTGAAAGAAATTTGGGATAAGAGCGAGACAAAATTATTAAAGCTCCTCTCGGCGCATCTTCTACTTTCATTACATAAAGCCGAAATCTTTGTCCTGATTTATAAAATTCTCCGGGAATTTGTTCTTCTCTCGGTAAAACTCCTAATATCTTACCCAAGTCAAAGAAAACTTTTCCATCTTCAATCCGCTGGACTATCCCTGAAATTATTTCTCCTTCCTTATCTTTATATTCGTTAAGAACAGTTTCTCTTTCCACTTCTTTTAACCGCTGCAAAATTACCTGCTTAGCGGTCTGAGCCGCAATCCTGCCATACTCCTGTCTGGTTTCTAAAATAATCTCCAAATCCTCTCTCGCCTTTACCTTTGGATTTATTTTCTTGGCGTCCTTAATCATTATATGCTTTTCTAAATTAAAATGAACCTTTTCTTCGGCATCATCTTGTAAACCCTCTTTATCTTCGGAATATCCCTCAGGCGCAAATTCTTTTTTCTTGTTTTTTGTCTCTTCCCATTCTTCTTCAGAATAAATGTCGTCTTCATCTACTACTAATTTAACCTGCCAAAATTTAACTTCGCCCGTTTTAGGGTTAAGTTTTGCTTTAATTATTTGGCCCCTCTTGCCGTAGTCTTTTTTGTAAGCCGCTGCAATCGCCTGCTCTATCACATTAATAATTTTTTGTTTTTCAATCCCTTTTTCCTCGGCAATCTGGGCAATTGTAGAAGTAAAAGCTTTTAGATCCATGTTACAAAAAGTGTCCGCATCTAACGGACCATCTATTATCAAGTATAATAAAACAAAACAAATTGTCAACCCCACACCTAATAGGGACAAGGTGCCGAAGGCACCTAATTGATGAAGTCAGTCCCTATTGGGTGTGGGGCACCCCCCCCCGTATATTCTGTTAATTGTTACTCTATCATAATAGACAACACCTTCTTTATTAACCGTTTTTAACATATTTCTTGATTTTTAAGGTGTTACCTATGTATCTCATCATATACACACTTCAAAAGCTGTTTGGCGTTTTCTACTGCGTAGCCCTCGGCATCGTTATTGAAATATACATAAACATCATAATTTCTTAACCATTTTTTGATTTTTTGTGTCAAATTTTTTAGTTCTTTGTCTGTATATTTTGAGGAAAACAAAACTCTCGCACCATGCATTCTGATATAAACAAAATCAGCGGTTATCTCTTCGGCTTTGGGATAGTTTGGCGAATCAGCGATTACCCATGCAACGCCATATTTCCTTAACAACTTATATCTTTCTTCACTATACCACGATTTATGCCTAAATTCAAAGGCAAATCTTAAATTTAGGGATGTTGAGGTCAGACCTCCACCTGCGGTGGAGGTCTGACCTCTCAATAAATCTAAAAATTTCTCTAATCTTTTGATATTTTCATCCGTGGCGGAAAAATTTAAAGGAAACTGGAATAAAATTGGCCCTAATTTATCTTTTAATTCCAACGCGTTTTCTAAAAAAATCTTCCAAGAATCCCCTACTTCTTTTAATCGCTTAATATGGGTAATAAACCGGCTTACCTTTACTGCAAATACAAAATCATTTGGCGTCTGTTGCTCCCAATTCTGATAAGTAGCGCGGCTGGGCAAACGATAAAACGAGTGATTTACCTCAACGGTTTTGAAATGCTTTGAAAAATATTTTAATTTATCTTTTTTGGGCAAATCTTCAGAATAAAAAATCCCTTCCCAGTGCGGATACACCCAACCCGATGTCCCAATAAATAATTTTCTTTTTTGCTTTGCCATTTTCGCAAACCTCTTTATATTATAGCACATTTGTATAAAAAAAATGGGATAACTGCTTTTTAGCAATTAACCCTTTTTATTTCTCTAGGTACTCTATGCCTAATGGATCTATCACGACTTTTTTCTTCTTGCTTGCCTCTACGCTCCCGGCTTCTATTGCTGAAATTCCGCATATATCAGCGATATGAATAATATCCGAAACATCTCCTTCTCCAACGACCACCATAAATCCAGCGTTCATATTGAATGTTTCGTACATTTCCTCGTCGCTGATATTCCCCTGTTTTTGCATAAACATAAATACTCCCTGCGGCTCTGGAATTTCATCAATAATATACGCCCATATTTCCTTTGCCCGCATTATCTTTTTCCAGCCGTGCCCAGTGATATTTGACGCATAATGTATTTTCAAACCCGCATCTATGCAATCTTTTATTACCGGCGCATAAATAATTGTTGGCTCAAGAAGCGCTCTTCCAAAAGATACCCCGCTATCTATTTCTGTAAGATATCCTCTGGAAAGATTATCAGCAATCTCTCGCGCCAGAGTTAAACCATTGGCGTGAATCCCTGAACTTTCTAAAAGCACTATCTTGTCCCCTTCTTGAATATTCTTGCTGGAAATCCTGTTTTCTTTTGGTTTGATAATTCCAACCGCCGCGCCGCTCAAAACCGCTTCATTTGGGCATACAATATCTTGCAAAACCGGCGTTTCACCTCCACCATAACAGCATCCGTTACGGTAGCAACTGTTTACTAAACCTTTGATTAACTGCTCATATCTTTCGTCGTCATTAAACCATTCAGAACTCCCTGTTGCCAGACAAATATTGACATTCAGCGGAATTGCTCCTGATGTTATTATATCGTTCACTATCATTGCTACTGTATCTTGGGCTACATAATGGCTAAAATCCCAGCCCTTTAATCTTCGTATTTCGTCCGCAATGATATTTTTTGTTCCCAATGTCTCTATTACAAGCGCTAAATAGCAATCCGGCATCTCTATAAGCTGAACGCTCTCTCCACGGGATTCTTTCGCAAATTTCACCCCGGGCATCTTTATGCTTTCGTCGGTTCTACTCCCTACTGCCATTGCTTCCTGCTTAAATGCGTCTAATTTCCTGTAATCCACGCCTGACTTTTCATAAGTCCGGCCATCTTCTTCTTTTTTCATCTTTTTCTTCTACCCCCTATTTTTTATTGGCAATATTCTAAACAGATATTAGCAAAAATCCGCAAAAAGTCAATATAATTTTCCTAGAACAAGCCACAGAGTTTGGCGATAAATAAAATATAAATCAAAAGATACATTGCTCCTTCCCAGCGATGGATTCTGCGGGAAATTCCAGAAATTATAAAAAGCAAGGTTGCTACAATTAAAAATGGAAGACCAATGGTAAAAGTTAAATCATCAACCCTTAATGGAGAAATTAAAGCAGGAATTCCAACAACGGTTAAAATAAGAAAAACATTAGAACCAAAAATATTTCCCAAAGCAATCTCATATTTCTTCTTTGCAGCAGCCAAAACTGAAACTACAAGGTCTGGCAAGGAAGTCCCTAAAGCCACAGCAGTAATAGCAATCAACGAAGTACTAATTTTAAATAATTCTGATAATTTTAATACTGATTCAATATTGTAATGCGCTCCAATAATAAGTCCTCCCATTCCTAAAATAAGAAAAATAAATGTCTTAAAATTAATTTTTGCCGGGACTTTTTCTTTCAAAGTTTCGATTTTCGCCTCTTTCTCTCTTCTTTCTTTTCTTGACGGTAAAACCTCAATAGCTTCCGGGGTTTCTTCTTCCTCTCTCTTGTGAAGTACTGCATATAAAACATAAATTATAAACGCGAGGAGAAGCAAAATTCCTTCGGCAAAAACAATTTCTCTGTCCCACATAATAAAAATAAAAAGAACTGTTGTAGCGGCTAAAAGCGGCGCGTCTAAATCAATCAAACTCCTCTTTACTGCTAAACGCCCGGCTACTATGGCTGAAAGCCCGATAACTAAAAGAATATTAGTAACTCCTGATCCGAGAGCAATAGCCACAACCATCTCGGTTGCTCCTCTTAAAGCAGCGAAAATGGAAACAGCGGCTTCTGGAAAAGAAGTACCAATGGCCACAATAGTCACTCCAATAATAAACGGCGACATCTTAAAAGCCAAGCCGATTTTTTCCGCGCTTTCCACAAACCAATCCGCTGACTTTACTAACAAAGCCAAGCTTGCTATAAAAATTAGAACCCAAAAAATTATTTCCATATGACCTCTTGCGAATTAAATATTGATGCCTGTTACTTTTTCCAAATATCTCTTTTGTCTGCTTATTTTTGTTTTCTCAACGCTGGTTTTTGCTAAAAACTCTTCATGCCGCAATTCTAAAAGTTTTCGTCTAACTTCTCCTTTGTCAATAAATTGACCATACTTTTTTCCGAATACTTGCTTTTCTAACTTCACCCGTTCTTCGCGGCTAAACATCCTACTGGAACCGGGAATATTTGGCGACGCCTTTCTTAATGATTGCCTAAGTTGGCTTCTGGTTGAATGTTGTTTTTTATTGAAAATAGACATAATGATAAAATTGAAAAATATAATTTTTTTCCCCACCGCTCGTTTTATTGTCTAGGACATTCCAGAGCCACGACCGTTGCCTTTGAATGTCCTGTTTACAAAATGAAATCTAAATAATTTTTTTGACTAATAACTTTATATTCAGAGTTACGATAATTTTCCAACCATTTCTTTGGCGTTTTTATTTTCGCTTTAGGCGACCATTTTATTTCAAAACCGTATAATCTGCCATTCCTTTCTTCTATTAAATCAATTTCCTGACCATCATAAGTTCGCCAAAAATAACTTTCGCCAACCCTTGCCTTGTAATGATTATTTTTCAACCGTTCCATAACAATAAAATTCTCAAATAAAGCGCCGACGTCGTTTCTATCTGCAAGAGAATTAAATTGAGAAATAATTGCGTTGCGAACTCCGTTATCAAAAAAATAATACTTACACTTGCTGGATATTTCCTTGCGTAAATTACGGCTAAAACCACCTAATCTTTTTAGAACAAATGTTTTTTCCAAAATATCTAAATATCTGTCTACTGTTTTTACATCAAGATGTACCTGGCAAGCCAACTCGTTAAGAGAAACCTCATTACCTACTTGAAAAGCCAATAATTTTAATAAATCAAGTAATTGTTTTGATCCTTTTATTCTTTCTAAGCTAAAAATATCTTTTAATAAATATGAATTGGTTAACTCTACGAGAATAGCGATCTTCTCTTTTCGGGTTTTGGCTGTGATTACTTCAGGATAAGAGCCAAAAATTAAAAAATCTTCCAATTTTTGCTTTAATTCATATTTATTATATTTTTCCAAAAGTTCCGTTTGAGAAAAGGGAAATAAAACGATTGTTCTTTTTCTGCCAGTAAGCGGTTCGCCTATTTTTTGAGATAAATCAAAAGAAGAAGAACCAGTGGTTATTACCCTAATACCAGGTACATGGTCAACAAGAATTTTTAATCCTCTTCCTATATTAGGAATTTGTTGAGCTTCATCAATAGCAATTAGTTGATAACCAGCGGCGTATTCAATAATCTGCGAAAAATCTTGCGAATCAAACAATTGCTGAATTTGAATACTATCTCCTGAGTCTAACTTGTATTTAAGTTTAGTGTGAGATAAAAATTCATTAAGCAAGGTCGTCTTACCTACCCTGCGAGGGCCATAGATAATTAAAGCCTTTCCCTGCTTTATTAATTTATCTAAATTATAATATCGCTTTATCATATAATTCTATTCCCAAAATTTATACAAATTTATGGATTGACACTCCATATTTTTATGGTATCTATTTTGCGCTATTTTGTCAATAGTTCAGTTAAAACAATGTTTTTTGCTTGATGAAATTCTTTTTTTCAACTTTGGAAAAAATTCTTGCCTTACCAAAAACGCCGTCATACCCCGGTTCTATATTAACATCGCCCTGTCTCACCCTAATAATCCCTTGTGCTATCCCCTGTGTAGACGCCGCTGATATATCCTTTTGCTCGGCATTAAGCAAGATATTAAATTCGCTTCCTAATTTTTCAATCAAATTATTATACTGCTCGGCAACCCGTTTTGAAGCAGGTCCAACGCCTAATGCCTCGCCAATGATTTCCAGCAACGGCACCAAACTCTTAAAAGGAACTACATTTTCCGGCCTAAAGCCCTCTGGCTTATCCGCTAATTGCTCTATTCTATTCATAACGCCAATAGTTAAGGGCTTGCCGCAAACAGGGCAAAGATTATTGTATTTTTTTGATTCTTTTGGCGACAAACAAATCTCGCATTCCCGATGCCCGTCATAATGATATTTGCCTTCCTGCGGATAAAACTCAATCGTGTACGCCAATTTAAGCCCGGACGAGACCCGTTCTCGTCCTTGCAAGGACGAGAACGGGTCTCGTCCGGCTCCTTTTATTGCGTCAATAATCGCCTGATAGCTTAGTTCATCGCCTTCAAACACATTAGCTTCCCTGCCTAATTTTGCGGGGCTGTGCGCGTCGCTGTTGGAAATTAAACATGTCTTTCGTCCGTCCGGCATCCGCCAAAGCATTGCAGGGTCAGCGGAAAGACCAGTTTCCAAGGCATAAATGTATTTGGAATAATCTTCAAAACATTCTTCAATAGAATCAAAACCTGATTTAGAGCCAAAAATGCCAAACCATGGGGTCATTACGTGAGCCGGGATTATCAAACAATCTTGCGAAACATTCAAAACGATTTTTGCTAATTCTTTGGCGTCTAAGCCGAGAATAGGTCTGCCATCCGCTTTGAGATTGCCAATTTTACTTAACTCAAAATTTATTTTTTTCACAATCTCCAAAGAAGGCGCTAAAACCACAATGTGAATCTTTCTTACTCTCCCCTTCTTTGAATAAATACAACTAATCTCCGAAGTTAAAACAAACTTTGTATTATTATTCTTAATTCGTAATTCTTGATTCTTGATTCTGTATAATCCCGCTTCTGCTGGTTCTAATTTCTCTTTTAATTCCTTGACCCATTCCGGGTGCGTAAAATCGCCGCTTCCTAAAATATCAATGCCTTTAATTTTAGCAAATTCAGATAAATGTTCCAAATCTGTTTTTGGAGAAGTTGCGCGCGAGTATTTTGAATGAATATGAAAGTCGGCAATAAACATAATAGAGACCTTTTGTCTAAATTTTATACAACCTTATGGAAGAATTTTCTGTGTCGGATTTTACAAATGGAATGTTGTCAAAAGTAAACGCCAAAGAAACAAGCCGGGTTCCCTGCTTTAACTCGGATAAAAATTTTTTTTCCAGAACACTCATCGCTGGCTGTAAAAGATAGGTAAAAATAATATCAGCGTCAGAAAAATCTTTCTTAAAAAAATTGCCCTGCTCAATTTTTATTTTATCCTCCAGCCCGAGTTTCCTGATTTTTCGCACAGACAGCCAGACTAGAACAGGATTAATTTCAATCCCAATGGCTTGGACATTATATTTCTGCGCCGCTTCAATAAGCGCTCTGCCGTCTCCTGAACCAATATCATAAAAAATTTCTCCTGGCTTTGGATTGGCTAATTTTAACATCTTTTTAACTTTTTTCAAGGACATTGGCACAAAAGGAGCGCCAAAAATTATGAACAAAGCAAAAAATAATTGGACTAAAAGCCAACCGGTAAAAATAATCAAAAAAATAACAAAAAATAAATTTAGAATGAGAACAATAGAAATCATTTCATTTTTCTTTGAATTACGAAGTGCCACCAAATTGTCATTGCGAGGAGCCAGCAAGCGACGAAGCAATCTGACTTCCTTGTTTAGATTGCTTCGGCTTCGCCTCGCAATGACAGATGGGTCGCTCGGCAGGGCAGTTTGAGCCGATGGTCGGTCTTGAACCGACAACCTGACGCTTACGAAGCGTCTGCTCTGCCAGTTGAGCTACATCGGCAAGTTTGAGCGGGATACCAGGATCGGACTGGCGCCTTAACCTTGGGAAGGTTACATACTACCACTATACTAATCCCGCTTGAATTTTTCTAAAAATTTTTTCAAAAAACTCTGTTTCTCTCCGCTGCTTACCTGCTCTTCTTTTTCTTTTTTAATCACCACCACTTCCTCACCCGGTTTTTTATATCCCTGTTCTCTTAATTTTCTTTCCAGGGACTCGTTATTAGAAGTAAGTTCAACCCCAACCTCTAATCCCTGCTTTTCTTTTTCTAAATTTTGAATCTCTTGTTTTAATGTTTCAATGGTTGAATAAAGCTCGGCTTTTTTCTGGTGTATTCTCCAATTAGAAACAATTAAAAAACTAATTGCCGCAAATATCAAAATCCCAAAAAAAACAGAAAAGAAAATATTTATCCGTCGCCTCTTTATTTTTTTTCTAATTTTTGCTATCATATAGTAATGAAATCAAAAATGATGTTAAAACTCGCAAAATTCGTATGGATTATTTTAATATCTTTAGTAATTTTCGGTATGCTCGGGTTTTTAATGGCTCCCCTGTTTTAAGACCTCTAAAAAAATTTTGGGAGGGATTTTAATTTTTCCAGTTTCTTTTAGTTTCTTTTTCCCTTTCTTCTGTTTTTCAAGCAGTTTTCTTTTTCTGGAATAATCTCCGCCATACAAGGACGCGGTGACATCTTTGCGCAGCGGTTTTCTGGTCTCTCTGGCAATAATTTTCCCTCCAATTACTACTTGTATAGGCACGCTAAATTGTTGGGAAGGCAAAACCTCTTTTATCCGCATTGCTAAATTTCTTGCCTCTGCTTCCGCTTTTTGTTTGGCAACAATTTTCGTGAACGCCCTTTCTTTTTGTCCTGCAATTAAGACATCAAGTTTTATTAGTTCTGCTTTTCTATACCCTAAAAATTCATAATTCATAGACGCATAACCCTGCGTCTTTTCCATTAACTTGTCGTAAAAACCAATCACGATTTCTCTCAATGGAACTTCATAAACCAAAAGTAATTTCCCTTCTTGCCCAAAATATTTTGTTTCAATATACTTTCCGTCTAAAATTTCTAAAAGTTCCATTAAACTACCTAAATAATTAGACGGAGCCATTACTTCTAATTTTACCCAGGGCTCCCGAACTTCTTTATTTTCAATACTCTCCCAGTCAGAGGAAGAAAAAATTAAAACATCTTTACCATTTTTATCCAAGACCTTATAAACCACCGAAGGAGAAAACACCACTAAATTCATTCCAAATTCTCTGCGGAGCCGTTCGGTTGTAATTTCCAAATGCAAGGAACCTAAAAACCCGCACCGAAAACCCTGGCCAAAAATTTCTTTTCTCTCCGATTCAAAATATAAAGAAGGGTCGTTTAATTTTAATTTTATTAAGGATTGTTTTAACAAGCCAAAATCATTGGAATCTTCAGGATAGACGCTCACAAAGACAACCGGCTTCGGCTCCTTGTACCCAAGCAGCGCCACAGATTGATTATTGATAACTGATAACTGATAATTAGTGACAGTATCACCGATGCGGACTTTTCCCGGCTCTTTAATTCCGGTAGCGATATAACCAACCTCTCCGGCGTTAAGTTCTTGTGTTGGCGTCATTTCAGGGCTAAACACGCCAATCTCTTTTACTTCCCCGTTTGATTTGCCTTTGATTAAATAAATTTTCTCTCCCTGCTTAATTTTTCCGTCAAAAACCCTAATATAAGCCACCACTCCTTTGAACGCGTCATATTTTGAATCAAAAACAAGCGCTCTAAATTGCCCTTGCGTTTCGTGATTTGGGCAGGGCGTTTTCTCAATTACTGTTTCCAATAATTCCTTAACATTTGTTCCGCGTTTAGCCGAAATCTCAAATACATTTTCAGGGGAAATGCCTAAAATCTGGGCAAGTTCCTGTTTTGCTTTTTCTTTTGGCGCGTCAGGAATGTCAATTTTATTTATTGCCGGAATAATAACCAAATTTTGTTTTTTTGCCAGTTCTAAATTAGCTAAGGTTTGCGCTTGAATTCCTTTTACCGCGTCAACCAATAAAATTGCTCCTTCAACCGCTGCCAATGCTCGGGAAACTTCGTAAGAAAAATCCACATGGCCGGGAGTATCTATTAAATTCAAAATATATTTGGGATTTGAGATTTCCGAATGGTTTGGCAATTGCCAAACCATTCGGCAGGGCTGGAGTTTTATTGTTATCCCTCTTTCCTGTTCTAAATCCATCATATCCAAATACTGCTCCCTCATTTTTTCTTTAGGCACTGTTTCGGTTATTTCCAAAAACCTGTCAGCCAAAGTGGATTTGCCGTGATCAATATGCGCTATAATAACAAAATTGCGAATTTGAGATTGGCTTGACATATTATCTGATACGAACACATCTTACGCTGCAAATCCTATTCCCTGTCCCTCTGACGGAGTTTCTGGCGCTTTGGCTTCTTCTATTTTGCCAAATTTTTCTTCGTATTTTGTTAAATTTTCCTGAAGCGCTTTAAGCATTCTTTTCAGATGTCCAGGACTCATAATAACCCGTGAAGACAAAACTCCTTGTGGCGGCGAAGCCATAAAAAAATCCAAAATAAATTCCTCTTTGGTGTGGACAATCTGCATTAAATTGGAATAAGCGCCTTTCAAATCCTCGTCTTTTGCCTTAATTTTTAGTTGTTGTTTTTGCTGTTCCATAAGTTCTAAAAATTGATAATTAATAATTACTTGGCGACCTTTACTTTTGCAGGCCTAATTACCTTACCCTGCAATGTGTATCCTTTTTGGATTTCTTCTATTACTATCCCCTGCTCTTTATCTTTTACATCAACCTCTTCCTTTGCTTCGGAAAAATTCGGGTCAAATTTTTCTCCTATTGTTTTTATTTCCTCCACTCCAAAATTTTTCAAAATTTGTTCAATCTGTTTTTTGATTTGTAAAAATCCTTGAATGGTTTCGCTGTCCTTTTGCTTTTCTTGAACCGCTTTTTCAAAATTATCCAAAATTGGCAAGATATTTAGAATTACCTCTACTTGGGCAAAAAACGCCAAACTGCCAAGCCGTTTTGCTTCCTCTTTTTTATAATTCAAAAAATCGGCTCGCGCCCTTTGCCACCCGGCTAAAAATTCTTCTTTCTTTTTCTCGCATTCCGCGAGTTTCTCGCCTAAATTCTCTTTTTTTTCTTTTTCTTCTGCCATTAAATTTTTACTAATGAAGTAAATTTATTAAAATTTAACAATGTCCTAAATATCTTGATAAATTCATTGGTATTTTTATTTTCTTTCAGATAAAATTCAGCCAAAACTTCTCTTAATCTTAAAATCTCTTTTAATCCTCTTTGATTACGGACATCTTTAATGACTATTTCTATTAATTCAAAAGACCTATCTAAACAATTTAGCGCCTCATCCTTATCATCTTTTGTTAACCAAGTTTTCGCGCGGGAAAATTCAGCCGCAATATTTAAAATCTGTTCCTCTTTATTTTTATAAATCTTATTTTTCATAAATGAACCAAACTTTTAATTATTTGATTAATTTTTAATTTTACATCTTTGTTTTGAATATCCATTGAAAAATTATTTTGCGACGGCTTAAGGTTTATCAATGACGAATATTCAAGTCGGTCTTTTTCTTTCTGTTTTAAGGGGTACAAATTACCGCCCCATAAATTTCTGTTATCCGACTCCTGCTTTATCAGTAATTCCGCGGCATCGGAATGAAGTTCGCCTCCGACGGCAATTATCCCCTGTTCAATATCAACCACAAATTTAATCACTTCCTTAAAGGGATTATCTAAAAACTTTTTCAAATATTCTCTATCTATTTTTTCTCTGATAATTTCTATTGGATAGTTCATAATTCCGCCATCATTATTTATTATATCTATCTAAATCTTTTGGTCAACACCAAAAAACAGGGCTGTTGATGTCAGACATCAACAGCCCTGTCCTTAATATCCCTTGTTTTTACGATTTTTCTCATTATCTATTCATTTTTTCTTTCATTTTCTCCACTAACTGATCAACCGCTGCTGAAACCGAAGCCAATTGATTTTCTATGGATTTTAGCCCTAAACCCTCGCTTTCCACAATACTGAAATAACTGTCGCTTGAATCACTTAACATTTTTCCTGTATTTCCGTCATTGTAAGTAATTCTGACTTGATAGTCATTACCAGAACCTACTCCACCTTTCATATCTCCAACCCGCCAAGAATAAGAGGTGACATTTTGAGCGGGTGAAATACGGATTGCGTCTCCGACAATTAGTCCATAATATGTTCCTCCTTTCAAAAGATCAATCCAAGCCTCATAATTTCCTGTTAAATTATGTTTCCATGTAATCGTGTACGTATCCCCAATCACCCACTCCTCGCCGCCGTTAGGAGAAACCACGGTGATGGATTTTTCTTCTTTCACACAAGCGCCATCGCTACAACCGTAGGGACAAGTATAAACATCCCTATCAACATAAATTCTATCATTAGAACAATAATACTCAAATAATGAACAACCACTCCCAGAACAAGAATCTACTTGTATTCCATTAAGACGACAATTGTCAGTGCCCACGAAAGTTCCTGGGCCGGATCTCGATTGACCCCTGGCTATCCCCTTCACATAATAATTCTTTCCGCCATCAGAATCAGTACAGGTTGTTTCTGAAACAACTTCTACGGTAGTGGATGTTTTGGCGGTTTGTTGATGGTCGTCTGTGACAGTAAAACTAATAGTGTAAACGCCTGTCTTACTATAACTATGAGTAAAGGTGGTTGTCTGAACTCCTATTCTTGAAGGAAGCGCTTTTTGTTCAGTAGTTAGCGCGGAATACTCATCGCCCCACTTAACTGAATAACTTAATCGTCCATTTTCCGGGTCGTGGGCTTTAATTGTCCAAGTGCCTTGCTCATTAACTTTCAACTGCGTTGGCGCGGTCAAACCGTCAACTACTGGCGGCAGATTCGTCCCTGCTTCAACAATGCTGAAATAATTGTCGGAATAATCAAAAGCGGAAATACCCCAATCTGATGTAGTCTCGATATACACTTTATATTTTCCTGACGAAACATCTACTTCCCAGTTATATTGACCAGTGTCAGCAATGACATTCCTGTCTACAAAACTAAAGTAATTCGCACCCTCTTTCTGAACAGAAATATCAACTTTAGCTATGTGAGAAGAAGCACTCCACTTAATAGGATATGTCTCACCAATCACCCACTGCTCTCCGCCGTTAGGGGAAATCACAGTGACGGAGGGTGTTTCTTCTTCTACAAATCTAAAAGTAGAAATCATTTGATAATATTCTGTTTCGTTGATTAAATAACTCGTTGACGAAATAATATATGCAGTTGTGTTATTTACAACACCAGTTTGATGAATTATAGCATCGCCACCAGCAAAACTCTCGTAGATCATTTCAATTGCTTTTTTATCAGAAACAGTAGTATTTTCCCAATTTATCTCTAACCCCGTAGGAGCCATCTCTCTTACGCGTTCTTCCATTAACGATTTTAATTCATTCAAAGAAGAAATATCTTCTTCAACTAAAATCGTATAAAGAGGAATTACAGGATTTCCTATGGTCACTTTTTTCATCTGTTCTGATTCTTTTATGTCAGTGCAAGTAGACGGATATTTCACCTCGTATCCATACTTGTCATTCTTGTAGATTTTCCATTCTATCACTTCTTTCTCCTCGCACACATCCATTGAACTCACCTGTCCGTATTTTGCGCCAACATCTTGGGCGCAGTAGCCGGTATGGCAATCAGCATTAGTGTCGCAATCGCCTTGACCAGCATTACATTTACAATTTGAAGAGCAATAATCCCAAGACCATAAACCTGAAGTGTGGCAGGTTTCTGAAACAACTTTTACAGTCGCAGATGTTTTGGCGGTTTGCATGTTGTCATCTGTTATTGTAAATCTGACAGTGTAAGTTCCTGTTTGGCTGTAGCTATGAGTGAAAGTGGCTGTTTGACCCTGTTTCTCAAGATAAGAAATCGCAGCTTTATGACTATGATTCCAATCGACACTATAACTCAATGCTCCATTTTCCGGGTCGTGCGCCTTAATTATCCAGGTACCTTTTTCATAAACTTTCAACTGCGTTGGAGCGGTAAGTCCATCAACCACTGGCGGAAAGTTTTCATCTTCACATTTTCCATTGTGTTTTTTTGAAACGCCAGCAATTTGTCTTGTACAATTATTTGAATAGGTTTTATTGTTGCAGCCGCAAACCGGGTCATACAAAGTATAACAAGTCTCTGGTTTTGTAATACACTTACCCTGTCCCTTACACTCTCCCGCTAAAAATTCACAAAATTGATCTTTTTCACAATCATTATTGCTCCAACATTCCTTAACAATCGGCGTAGGGGGAGTAGGCGGCACTATATCGCAACCGTAAATCGCATTTAATTTTTGTCGTGTTGTTGAGCCGACAAAACCGGTGCCACGCTTCAACCCCCAATGAGCCAAAATATCAGAAGCGTATTTTTCCTGAAAACCGACTACCGCTGAAGAAGTGTAAATTCCAAAATTTCCAGAAGAATCCTTTTTCGCTTCTGCAAATCCCTGTTTTTCCAACGCGGTTTGCAAAGCTCTCACATCCGCGCCGCTATT
>DAOWLG010000028.1 GCA_030643485.1 Candidatus Nealsoniibacteriota bacterium
AGAAATTCCTAATGAAAAAATTCCAACGCATTTAGCGGCAGCAGATTGTTTTGTTTTGCCTTCTGTTAAAGAAGGGTTTGGTATTGTTCTTTTGGAAGCAATGGCTGCGGGGATTCCAATAATCGCTACAAAAGTCGGAGGCGTCCCTGATTTGATTGAGCACGGAAAAACCGGAATTTTAGTTGAGTCAAGAAGTCCTCAAAAAATAACAGAAGCAATTTATAGGATTTATTCCAATCCAGAGCTACCAAAAAATTTAACCAAAAACGCGCGAAATAATTTAGAAAAATATAATTGGCAAAATATCGCCGAAAAAGTTTATGAAAATTATATTAGCTACTCCAATTTATCCGCCTGATATCGGCGGTCCCGCCCAATATGTTAAGAATTTAGCCGAGGGATTAAATAAAAAAGATTTTGAAATAGAGATTTTTTCTTATCAAAAAATAAAAAATATTCCTCAGCCGTTCAGATTTTTTATTTATCTAACGAGGATTTTTAAAAAAGCAAAAAATTGCGATATTATTTGCGCTTTTAATTTGATTAGTTGTGGCATACCCGCTTATTTAGCCGCGAGGATTAGGAGAAAGAAATTTTTTATTCGTTTGGGCGGTGATTTCCTTTGGGAAAGGGCGGTGGAGCAAGGAAGAACTGAAAAGTCCTTAGGAGAATATTATCAGGAGACGAGGAACTTAAAAGAGAAATTTTGGATAAAATTAACAAAAATGGTTTTAAGGGGAGCCGACAAGATTATTTTTACAGGTAATTTTCAAAAAGATATTTATGAAAAACAATTTGGCCTGGAAGAGAAGAGAATTATTGTTATTCAAAATCCTTTTCCTGAAATTAAAACAATCAAGGATAGACAGCCAATAATTAATAATCAATTACTATATGCCGGCCGTTTAGTCAAATTAAAAAATCTTGATATTTTAATAGAGGTTTTTCATAAGGTTTTAATCCGCAGCGGCAAGGATTTGACTCTTAAAATTATCGGAGAAGGGCCGGAATATAAAAAATTAAAAGTTAAAAGTCAAAAGTTAAAAGTTGAAGATAAAATAATTTTTAGCCCGCCAGTTTCTTATCAGGATTTATTAAAAGAAATCCAAAAAAGTTATCTTTGCGTTCTGCCGTCTTTAACCGAAATTTCGCCGAATTTCGCTTTAGAGTGCCTAAAACTTCAAAAACCGATATTATTGACCAGAGAAACCGGCTATTATGAAATCTTTAAGGAAAATATTATTTTTATTGATCCGAAAGACGAGAACGATTTATCGCAGAAACTTCTTTTCCTTTTAGATGAGAAGAATTACAGAGATTATCTTGATAAGATCAGGGACATTCCGGTTTCTTGTTCTTGGCCTGAAGTTGTAGAAAAATATATAAAATTGTTTTTATGAAAAAAGTTTTATTTATAAGTTTGACAAAATATAATTTAGATGAAAGCGATTCTCATTTAGAGAGAAAATTTTTAGGACTTTCTGACGCTTCGCTAAAAATCCAGATTTTCCTTATAGGTCGCGGGAGAACGGGGCATCAGAGGAAATATCAATCAGATTTTTATCTAATTCCTCGCTGGGCCGGTTTTTGGTATTTCATCGCATTTTTTTTGAGTTTGTATATTGTTTTTTCTAAAAAAATTGAGGTCATCATTGTTCAGTCGCCCTTGTTAGACGGATTGTTGGGAGTTTTATTAAAAAAAATAACTCGTAAGAAATTATTCGTTGAGATTCACGGCGATTGGGTTGAGGGCCCTTTTTTATCAAAAAAGAGAAAACTCGCTTTTTTGGAGAGAAAATTAACGCCGGTTTTGGCGAAAATAAGTTTTAGAAACGCTGATAAAATCAGAGCCGTGGCAAAATGCTTGGCAGAGGAAGCCAAAAAAATCGCTCCAAAAAAACCTTATTTTATCTTTCCCACTTTTACCGATTTGAGTATTTTTCTATGTGAAAAAGAGACAAAACGCGACAATTTTATTTTATTTGTAGGCCATTTGGAAAAAGTAAAAGGAGTGAGATATCTAATTGAAGCATTTAATAAAGTTAGTAGAGAATTTCCTAATTTTAAGTTGGTGCTCGTTGGAGAGGGCGCAGAAAAAGGGAATTATGAATTAAGAATTAGGAATTATGGAATAGGCGATAGGGTTGAATTTAAGGGGAAGTTGTCTTTAGAAGAGACAAAAGAAGTGATGAAAAATTGTTATTGTTTGGTTTTGCCGTCTTTATCAGAGGGCTTGCCTAGGGTTCTTATTGAGGCAATGGCTTTGGGAAAACCGGTTATAGGGACCAGGGTTGGCGGAATACAGGAATTAATAAAAGACGGCGAAAACGGGTTTTTGGTTGAGCCGGGCAATCCTGATGATTTGGCTGAAAAATTGAGCATTCTATTGAAAATTCCGGATTTAACGTCTAAAATGGGCGAAAAGGGCAGGGAGTTTGCAAAAGAAAAATTTTCCAATCAGAAATACATTGAAAGTTATATTCAAATGATAAACAATTGAAATATGCCTATTTGGTTCACAATGGATTTGGACGTGGAGTTTGATAATGAGAGATTCGGTAAACCGTACGGTCTTAGCAATCCCGGAATTGAGAAAGGAGTTCCTTTGTTTTTGGAGATTTTTAAGAAATTTCAAATTCCAACGACATTTCATATTCAGGAACAAGCGAATCCTCGCCATAGCGTTTCCTTGAGATATCCCTCTATTATTGAGGCAATTAAAAGTCAAAATCACGAGCTCGGACTTCATACGCATTTTGAGAAAGGATATGATTCAACTTCCCGGGAAAGAGAAATAGCCTCGGGCGTTAAACGGTTGGAAGAAAAATATGGCAAAATTGTGTCATTTAGAGCAGGTAGATATTTTACCAATGAAGACACCGTGAAAATTTTAGAAAAATACGGCATTAAGCACGATGTCTCTCCTTACAAGAATACTTCCATCGGCAATATGAGATGGTATAATATACCTGATTCTCCTTATCATCCCGGGTATAAAGATATAACCAAGCCCGGCAAAGCAAAAATTTTGATGATTCCGGTTACAAACAAACGTTTGGGAGTTATTCTTGACGGTTCTATTTCTTTGGATTTGATGAAAAAAGGAACAGAGTTTTTGATTTCTATGTCAAAAAAATTCAGTCAGCCTATTATTATTTTTCTTACCACTCATTCCTGGAAATTTTTGGACCCGGTCAAAGGAGATATCAGGAAAGACGTTATCCAACGCCTTGAAGAATATTTTGCCTTTCTCCAGCGATTTAACATAGAATTTATGAATGTAAAAACATTGGGAGAGAGATGGGAGCAGGGAAAATTCAGCCCTTATTTCTTGGAAGCGCCTGATTTATTGGGTCGTTCTTTATCCTCATTTTCTCCAAGACGTTATTTTTGGTTTTCTAAGCATATCCTCTTTTACCGAAAATATCTCAAATATATTTTATTCAAAAAAATTGATTAATTATTCAAACCATTATGACTGCTAACCATTCAAATTCAAGGATAGAAAGGCTGCTTAAAAGATACGGAAAAGAAACATCGCCCGCAAGATGGGATTTTTTTACGGGATACCGTCCGCTTGTGCGTTATAGAATGAACCGGCAAATGGAGAAAATTTTAGACCTGATTAAAAAAGGGTCTCAGGGTAAGTCCGGACTTGCCATGCTTGACGTTGGCTGCGGCACGGGACGTTATCTTGATCGCTTTTTGTCTTTGGGCAAGATAGCAAGGAAAGTGACGGGCGTTGATATAAGCGAGACAATGTTAGAAGAGGCGAGAAAAAATACCAATGGTCAAGCGATATTAATTCAGGCAGACGCTGAAAACCTGCCTTTTGAGGATAATACATTTGACGTGGTTACCGGCTCATATCTTTTTGAAAACCTTAACGGGCCCGAAGATAATCCCAAAAAAGTCTTTCAGGAAATGTATCGGGTAACGAAAGAGGGCGGGCAGATTATTTTTACGGTTGAAACATGGTATTTAGTCCCCAATCTCATCAGTTATGTTTTGTCGTTTTTCAGACGAAAAACTCCGCTTAATTTTTACGACGTTAAAAAAATCAAGGAATTAACCGAGGGAGCAAAGCCCTGGTCAAGAAAGATTTACGGCCTTTCTCTATCTACCGTATTTTTTCCCTGCGCCCGGGCGCCTCAATTCGGAGTGAAATTAATTGAAAAAATAGACAACAAGCTTGAAAAAATTATTCCGCGTTTCGGCGCTCAATTAATAGTGGAAATAAAAAAATGAAATTATTAATTATTACCCAGAGGGTTGATGTTAATGATGATAATCTGGGCTTTTTTCATAGTTGGCTTGAGAAGTTTGCAGAGAGATTAGATAAACTATATGTGGTTTGCCTTGTTGAAGGAGAACATCATTTGCCCGCTAACGTTGTTGTCTATTCATTGGGTAAAGATAAAGAATATTCAAAACTTCGGCAATTTTTGCGATTACAAAAGTTTCTTTTTAAAAATTTAAATGACGTGGACGGAGTTTTCATACATATGTGTTCAATTTATGCTTTAATCGCTTTTTCTTTGGTTAGAATTTTCAGAAAAAAAATGCTCTTATGGCATGTTCATAAGTCAGTAAATTGGGAATCAAAATTAGCCGGGAGATTGGTAGATAAAATTTTGACCGCATCTGAAGGAAGCTGCCGATTAAAG
>DAOWLG010000034.1 GCA_030643485.1 Candidatus Nealsoniibacteriota bacterium
ATAGCCGAGATTTTTCAAATTACAGCCGACAATGAAAAAGAGCACGCCAAAAGGTTGTTTGAGCATATTCAGGAACTGAAAAAGAAAATCGGCGAGAATTTAGATGAAATTAAAGTGGAAGCCGCGGCACCGACGGTTTATGGAAATACTGCTGAAAATCTAAAAGCGGCGATTGCCGGTGAAAAATACGAACATTCAAAAATGTATCCGGAATTTGCCGATGTTGCGGAAAAAGAAGGACTGTTAGAAATTGCCGAGAGATTAAAAGCTATCGCCATAGCCGAGGAACACCATGAAGAAAGGTATAAAAAATTGTTAGCCCAGGTAGAGAGCGGAACAGTTTTTAAAAAAGATAAAGAAGTTTGGTGGGTTTGCCGCGAATGCGGTTATATCCATTTAGGAACAGAACCGCCGGAAAGATGCCCTTCCTGCGATCATCCAAGGGGTTTTTATCAAGTTAAATGCGAAGAGTATTAAAATAGATAGTCGATGCTTATGCTGAAAATCAAAACAAAATTTAATATAATTGTGGATATTTTAGGGTTTTTTAGTTTTTTAATTATTTCCTTTTCGGGAATTGTTTTGTGGAGGATTTTGCCCCGCGGTAGTTATCAGGGGGGAAGGGGAATTACAACAGAAAAAATGTTTTTTGGTTTGGATCGTCATAATTGGACTGATATTCATAATTATATAGCCTTGGTTTTTATCGCCTTGATTTTAATTCATTTAATTTTGCATTGGCATTGGATTAAAAGTTTGCCGAAATTAATAAGCGGTAAATAATAAGGAGAAAATATTGAAGCGAGAGAGTATTGTAGCATTTACGGGCTATGGAAAAGTTGAGATTGTTGATGGGACGAATTTGAACGTTTTTTGGTCGGGAAGATTGAAATGTTTAAAAGCTACAAACCTAATTTGGTTTGAGGATTTTATGATGAGATTATAATGAGATTTGGAAAAGGATTTTAAAATATATGTCTAATAAAAAATTAACTAAAACTAAAAGGAGAGAAAAAGAAATGTCTGCGGCGAGAATGATGTTTTGGACGCTGGCGAAGATTTTTGCTCTTACATTGGTTGTTGTTGTAGTTCCAGCGTTTAGAGAATATATTGACCTTTTCTTTGTTATTATTTTTGGAGCTACCTTTTCTTTTTTGGGAGCGGGACTGATATTTTTAACTAAAAAAGAAAAAGTCAAAAGAGGGCTTAGAAAGTTCCTAATCTTGACGGGAGCATCCGCCGTGGGATTTGTTGCTGGAAGTATACTCCATAATTTGTTTTATGGCTTGGGCGAGATCGCCGGCGATATTATAGCATTGAACTTCTTGGCGCAGGTTTTCCATGTAATATTTTTTATTATTGCGGTTTTAATTTGTCCTTTTGTTTTTTTAGTCGGCGCGGCGGGCAGTATGACGCTGCTTGCTAGGGAAAAGAAAGGAAAAAGCGCAAAGAAGAAATAAAATTCATATCTAAATAACGATCGGGCTTTAGCAGTCGGGTCAATTATTAAGCGGACGCAGAAGGGGTTTTTTAATGTTGTTGTTCTCTTCGCCGGAAGAATTGTTTGTTTAGTCCCGAGTTTTTTCTCGGGCTTTTTCTTTTTGAAAGAAAAAGATTAAATATGCGTATTATATAGTGTATACTGTGCTTGTATGATGGATATTCAAAAATGCGGAGAAAAAACAGACGAGGAATTAGTAGAGCTGACATTAAAAAACCAGGATTATTTGCTGTGCCTTATTAGAAAATACGAAAGCAAGCTACAAAATTATATTATGAGAATATCTAATATAGGTGTGGCGGAAGCGGAAGATATTTTGCAAGAAGTGTTTATTAAGGTGTACAGGAACTTAAATGATTTTGATAAAGGATTGAAGTTTTCTTCGTGGATTTACCGCATTACCCATAATCAAGTTGTGAGTAATTACCGCAAAATCAGAGCAAGGCCAAGGAGTATTGCGCTTGATATTGACAGCAATGTTTTGGAAAATTTAGTTTCAGAGTCTAATATTGAAAAAGAAATTGATTTAAAATTTCTTCAGGGTAGCGTTAGGCGGGTTTTGGAAAGCTTAGATCCAAAATATCGGGAGGTTTTGGTTTTGAAATTTCTGGAAGAAAAAGATTATAAAGAGATATCGGATATTTTAAAAAAGCCGATGGGAACGGTTGCCACTTTAATAAATAGGGCAAAGAAGCAATTTAAGGAAAAATTAAAAGATAAAATAATATGAAGGAAACAAACGAAGGCAAAAAAAGCACGGAAACTGAAAATGTGAGCCAAAAAGTTTTTGGAGAAATTAAAAACAAAAATATTAAACCCAAGCCGAAATGGGAGTTTTTGCTGAAAGATTATTTTCTTTGGTTTCTTGGAATTTTTTCTTTGGTTGTCGGGGCTTTCGCTTTTTCAGTTACTGTATATATGTTTGAAAATAACGATTGGGATGTGCACATGGATATAAACGGCAGCTTTTTGGAATTTGCGCTGGCGACTCTTCCTTATTTTTGGATAGTATGTCTTGCCGCTTTTATTTTGGTCGCCCGTTATAATTTTCAGCATACGAAAAAAGGTTATAGGCGCCATCTGCACTTGATAATTATTGGCGGTGTCGCTTTAAGTATTGTGCTTGGCGCGTGCTTGCATAGCATTGGCGTGGGGCAGTTAATTGATGATGTTTTATCGGAAAACGCGCCGTTTTATAATAGCTTGATAAACAAAAGAAAAATGACATGGATATGGCCGGAAAAAGGTTTATTGGCTGGCGTGATTATATCTGGAGATAATTATCAACATTTTTGGATTCGGGATTTTAACAACAAAGATTGGAATATTAATGGAGAAGGCGCTTTCATAATGCAACGGGTGGAAATTAAAGAAGACAACAAAGTTAGAATTATAGGAGAAAAATTAAACGGTAATAATTTTAAAGCTCATAAAATCGCGCCGTGGACGCGCGGCAAAATTGCTCCTTTCCTTTTGAAGATGAAACAGGGAGGACGTTTGGAAGAAACAAGACAAAGAAAGGAATTACAGAACAAATGAAAGAATAATATTTAAGATGCGTATTAATAAGTAGAAAGGTCGATTTTTTACTTATTAATTTAACTAACCTACTAAAATGGGTGAAAAAATTATGAATAAATCAACAAAAATCATAGGCGGAACATTTGCTATTGTTATGGCGGCCGCTTTCGTCATTTCTCCAGCTCTGGCTTATCGGGGAGATTATACTCAAAAAGGTCCTGATTGTTCTGAAGAGAGGCATGAAATAATGGAGCAAGCATTTGAAAGCAATGACTATAACTCTTGGAAAGAACAAATGAACAATAGAGGTAGAGTAAAGGATGTTGTCACTGAAGAAAACTTTTCACGGTTTGCCGAAGCGCGCAGACTGGGCCAGGCGGGAGATATTGCAGGCGCGGACGCAATCAGAAAAGAGCTTGGACTTAGAACTAGCGATGGCGAAAGGGTTGGCGCTGGATACGGCAAAGGGCGAGGAATGGACGTAGACCGAGGACAAAAAGGCGGACAAAATTAAGGCGGAAGATTTTTTGACGCTGACGGCGACGAAATCTGCGGCAATCTATAATCCGCTTGCCGGCTAATAACAGAAAAGAGGCGCCTCTTTTCTGTTTTGGTTGGCTGAACTCTTAGATTTAAACAAATTATTTAATTTTTTTCGGCAATAATCAAAAATCTCGCGGAAGAGACAGAGAATCAAAACGCAAATTAATCTATTGTAAATTTCACAAAAAAGATGAAAAAAATAATCTTTGAGTTGGTACTATTGGTTTTCATCCCCGCGACAATTTTAGCATGGAATGATTGTCCGTATGGCGAGGCCGGCTGTCCTTATCCCGGAGATTGCGGCAGATATATTGATACAGATGGTGATAAAATATGCGATCATTCCCAGCCAGCTCCCGAAGACAGGAATATTGAGATAATAAACACTAAAGCGATAGGCGGCAAAAATTTAACAACAGATAACAAACAATCTGGAGCGGCTTATCATCTTTTGCCAATCTCGATATTTTTAGTTTTCTTGTACTTTACCACTCATATTTTGTCCAAGAAAAAAATTATCAGCATTGTAGACCATAGAAAAATCTGGAATATTTTATTGCTGATAACTTTTTTGATTTCTGGATTACTGGGAATTTTATTGGTTATAGAAATTAATTTTAGCATAGCACTTTCTTTGCCGTTTAATCTTTTATTCTGGCACGTTGAAGCTGGTATCGCGATGTTTGCAATTTCAATATTCCACACCTTGTGGCACTGGTCGTATTTCAAAAATATATTTATGATTAAAAAATAAGCAAAATTATTTTTATAATAAAGCTTGGTAATGAAAAACATAAATAGCACTGGGACAATATAGTAGTAAATATTGAAATAAAAAAAAGAGATTTTACAATACTGCTAATATAAGCATAAAAAATAATATTAATTTAATAAAAACTATTATGAGAAAAGTTATAATAATAAGTTTATTGGTTGTTTTTGTTTTATCGGGGTATTTTATATGGCAAAGCAGCAGCGGGCAAAATGAAAATAATAAAATATCGGGAAAATATAGAATTCCCGATTTTGAAAGGCCAGAAGAAGAACCAAATATTTCAGGGATTGTAAAAACTATTATCGGCAATGAAATTACAATTTTAAAAATTGAGAGGGCGCCAAAGTTTAAAGAAGAGAATGATGAAAATAAAGACATTGAAAAAAGCGAAGATGATAAGAAAGAAGAAAGCGCAAAAGAACAAAGGCCGGCATCCGGTTTTGGCGGAGGCATGGGAATGGGAGAGAAATTAAATGCAGGAACCGCAGATGATGAGAAATTGGCAATGCTAAAAAGTATGAGCGTTGGGGAAGAAAAAATTACTATTCCTATTGGAATAAAAATGCTTAAAAGCGAAGACGGGGAAATGGTTGATGCTGCGTTAGATGATATTATAAAAGATCAGATGCTTATAATTTGGACTGATAAGGCTATTTTAGATAAAAACATAGCAAATTTTGTAATAATTAAATAATTTTTTAGCTTGAGGCTATATTTGCCTTAGGCGGAAAATACATATTTTATGAGTTCTATATTGGAAGAAAGCAAAAAATCCAGAGGTGTTGGAAAATTTAAAATAACTAAAAAGAAAATAATAATATTGGCTACTGTTTTTTTGGTTTTAATTTCCGCTGGTTTTTATATTAATAAAAAAGATATTGGAGAGGCGGATGTTTCTCAAAAAGAATGGACGGTAAAAAAAGATGATTTGAAAATTTCCATTGAATCAGACGGCAGGGTTGTCGCGGAAGACGGAGTTGAATTATCTTTTTCTGTTAGCGGAAATAATCTTGAAGTAGAAGAAGTGTTTGTTAAAGAGGGAGATAAGATTAAAAAAGGCGATAAAATAGCTACTGTAAAAACAGAAACTTTGGAACTTGATGTGAGCAGCGCTTATTCAAATTATTTATCGGCTTTAGCGGATTATAATCAAGCAATGGGTGGAGCGACAGAAGAGCAAATTACTGACGCTAAAGATGGAATTACTTCAGCGGAAATTTCTTTAAGCCAAGCTAAAATTGGTTTGGAAGACACTAAACAATCTTCCGAAGAAATCATTCAAAGCGCTGAGGATGCTATTTACGATGCTGAAAACAACATGGAAGATGCTAAAAAAAACTTGGATGATAATCAAAATGAGTTGAGCAGCGAAGATGTAGCTGATGCTTATAAAAGTTTGGTAGACATAATAAAATCAATTAACATAAATTTGAGCGGCATTTTAAAAGAATCAGATAAAATAGTAGGGGTAGATGAAGAGCATTTAAATGATGATTTTGAAGATGTTTTGGGAGCAGAAAATTTATCTACACTGGCTCAAGCGGAAAGCAGTTACTCAAAATCCAGAAATGAATTGGAAGAACTTGATTCTTTGGCGATATCATTAAATTTTAACAGCTCTTATAATGATATTGATGCAGCAGCTGAGCAAACGGCTCTAACTTTGCGGGAATTTGAAAAACATTTGCATGATATAAAATTAATGCTGGAAGCGACTATTACTTCACCTGGCTTATTACAATCAGAACTTGACGGTTTTGTGTCAATGATTAGCGCAAACAGAATAACTGTTAATGCTAAAATTACATTAATAAACATAGAAATTGAAACAGTGGATGATGTTAAAGATCACATTGATAATTATCTTACTAATTATGAAGATGCTGAAAGGAATCTTGATAATGCCGAGAGAAACCTTCTTAATGTCGAAGCTAATGCTGGGCGGAGTATTGAAAATTCAGGAGCTGTTTTAGAAAGCGGGGAATTGAGCCTTGAACAGGTTAGGCGCTGCTATAATGATTTGATAGCTCCGTTAACTGAGGCGGAAAAAGCTTCCGCGCGCTCAAATTTAACCAGCGCTTCTGTAAGTCTTGAAAAAGCTCAAAACGAATTGGAAAACGCAACTATTGTGTCTCCAATTGACGGTGAAGTGGCTATGTTGAATTATAAGGCCGGGGATATTATTGTGGATCAGTCAAACGCTGATCCTGTGGCTATTATTATAAACAATGATACTTTGTTTATTGAAGGAGATATTGAAGAAGCCGACATTAATAAAATTAAAACCGGACAATCTGTTTACGCTACTTTTGACGCTTTGGATGATTTAATGCTTGATGGCGAAGTCAGTTTTATTTCACTTACTTCAAAAACAAATAACAGCGGAATTGTTACATATTTAGTTCGTATTTTAATAACGAATAAAGAAGATGTTCAAATAAGAGAGGGGATGACTGCATATATTGATTTTGTAATAGCTGAGGCCAAGGATGTTTTAATTGTTCCGGTTGGCGCGGTTAAAAATATTAACAACACTCCTTCTGTATCAAATAGCGATGAAGAATGGGTGCCGGTGGTAGCCGGATTTACAGATGGGAAAAATGTGGAAATAATAAAAGGATTAAATGCCGGCGACAAAATAATTTATTAGCATGGAAGAAAAATCAAAAATAAAATTAAAAGATGTCCATAAATCATATTATCTTTCCAATAGCGAAGAAGTTCCGGTGCTTAATGGAATTGATCTTGATATTAAAAAGGGGGAATTTGTGGCGTTAATGGGGGAATCCGGAGGCGGAAAAACAACCCTATTGAATATTATCGGATGTCTTCATCCATTGACCGACGGAGAATATTTTTTGGATGGAGAAAATATTGGAGAAGTTAGAGATGATTATACATTGGCTTTTATTAGAAATAAAATGATGGGTTTTGTTTTTCAGCAGTTTAATTTATTTTCTCGCCTTACGGCTTTGAAAAATATCGCTTTGCCAGCTCTTTATGCCGGAGAAGAAAAAAGAATCAGAGAAGAAAAGGCTATGAAACTTATGAAAAGCGTTAGCATAGAAGATAGAGCAAATTATAAACCCACGGAACTTTCCGGAGGACAGCAACAGCGGGTTTCTATTTGCAGGTCTCTTGTGAATGATCCTGATATAATTTTGGCGGACGAGCCGACCGGCGCGCTTGATTCAAAATCCGGCATTGAAATAATGGAAATATTTACCGATTTAAAAAGAAAAAATAAAACAATTATTATGGTTACTCATACGGCAGAAGTTGCAAAATATACTGATAGAATAATTTTTATGCGAGACGGGAAAGTAGTAGATAATAATTATAAATTAATTTCAAATTATTAGTATGAAATTGGAAATTATAAAAATGTCGTTTGAATCTTTGCTTGCGAATAAAACAAGAACATTTCTTTCAATGCTTGGAATAATTATCGGAGTATCTACTGTTATTGCTGTGTTTGCTGTTGGACAGGGCGCGCAAAAAGAAGTAAACGAACAATTTCAGGGATTATCCGCTAATTCTATTATTGTAATGGCAATGAGAGGGAAAAGCAGTACCGCGAGTTCAAAACTAAAAACTGCTGATTCCAGAGCCGTTGTGGAAAATTGCTCGCATATTTTAGAAGCAACAGCTGTGATACAGGGAAATATGGCTGTTTCTTTTGAATCTGAAGATGGGTCTTTTAATGTAATGGGAATTGAAAGCAATTATTTTGAAATGTCCAGCATTGAAGTAGATAAAGGGAGATTGATAATTAATGAAGATGTAGAGGACGAGAAGAGAGTCGCAGTTCTTGGGAGCGGCGTTGTGGAGTCTTTATTTTCAGAGGAGGATGAAATAGTAGGCCAAAGCATAAAAATAAACGGCAAAACGATTGAAGTGATAGGGACAGTTGAAGAAACAGGAAGAAGCATGGGAAAAAGCTCGTTAGATGATGCTGTTTTTTTGCCAAACACTATAGCAGAAAAAAGCATATTGGGAGGCAATGCTTTTGTAATGATATTTACAGTAGCCGACAATGTAGATAATATTGAAATTGCGTCAGAAGAGATAGTCTTAACTTTGAGAAATGAGCATGAACTAAGAGATAGCCAAGCTGATGATTTTAACATAATGGATGCCGGAGCAATGGTCGGGGCAGCTCAAGAATCTGCCAAACTTATGACATTCCTTTTAACTTCTGTGGCGGCTATTGTTTTGCTTGTATCTGGTATTGGAATTATGAATGTTATGTTTGTTACGGTTGCCGAGAGAACAAAAGAAATAGGAATAGCGAAAGCTATTGGGGGAAAGCAGGGAGATATTTTAGGGCAATTTTTGCTTGAGTCTATGATACTTTCAATGATTGGCGGACTGCTTGGCATTGGGTTCGGCTCGTTGGCAATTCCAATGCTTTCAAAATTTGATGTAATGTCAGTAGCATTTTCGTGGACAGGCCTCATAATTGGTTTTGGCTTTTCTGTATTGGTTGGTATATTTTTTGGATTTTACCCGGCGTTAAAAGCAAGCCGCCTTGATCCGGCAGATGCTTTGAGGAATGAATAATTTTTACCTTACTTTTGATAATTTTAATTCTAACAACAGCTCTGTCGCGGATTTTTTGTAGCAAGATTAATTATTCTTACTCGGGTTTTTGCAGTAAGTATATTGATATCGGCAATGATAAGCGTGTGGAAAAAAAAGATTGCAAAATAATTGAAAGAAAATCTTTCAAAACGCGTATTAATAAATAGAAGGTATTTTGAAGGGTCGCTTTTTGAAGATAAATTTATAAAAAAATTATGAAAAACAAACTGCCTCGTCCTAAAGGACGAGGCATTCCTTCGGACAAGTTTGTTTCCGACAAAATTCCGACTTCGTCGAAATGCCACTTTATCCCTGCCACAAGCGGCGGGATATTCGCTTTTGTCAAAAATAAAATTATAATCGGCGTGGTTGCTTTGGTTTTGATGTTGGTGGTTGGAATTACTTTTGTTTCCGCTTTCGCTCCAATCGGTGAATTAAAAGAGGCGAGGAATGGTTTTTTGGGGGTGCGCGAGGATATTAGAGAAAAGCGTGAAGCCGCAATAGCCGCGGTTGAAAATAATGATTATGAAACTTGGGAAGAATTGATGAACGAGAAGGTTGAAGTAATGAATGAGAAAATTAAAGCAATGAAGGAGAGAATCAACGAGGAGAATTTTGCCAAGCTTGGCGAGATTCATAAATTAATGAAAGAAGGAAAATACGGCGAAGCGAGAGAGTTTAAGGAAAAATTAGGTTTTGGTCTTGGAATGGGACACAAAAAATTTATGGGACACGGGCATAATTTCAATTGCAACTGCGATTGCGCGGAAAACGCCGGCGAATAACAGGTTCTTTTTG
>DAOWLG010000049.1 GCA_030643485.1 Candidatus Nealsoniibacteriota bacterium
ATAACTGATACAAAAGGCACTTATTCATTTTTAGTTCCTGAAGCAAGCTATTATCTTAAAGCAGAAGCGAAAAATTACCTTACATATCAATCAGAATCTTTTAATGTTATTGAAGGTGAGGGGATACATAAAAACATTGAATTAAAGAAAACCTTTTGGCAGTCACTGGATTGGAAATGGATAGTAGCGTGTATTACCCTTATTTTTATATTATTCCTTTTGTTTTATAATTTTTACCGAGACAGAAAATTCAGAAAAAATTAAGGAATAATGAATGGCGATGTCCGACATCGCCACTTCAGATCGCCACTTTATTATGAAAACAATTAGGGATTTTGATGTTAAAAATAAAAGGGTCTTGGTTCGCTGCGGTTTTAATGTTCCCTTTGATGAAAAAGGGAATATTTTAGATGATTTTCGTATTAGGCAAACTATCCCAACCATTGAGTACCTTGTTAAGAAAAAGGCAAAAGTGGTGTTGATGAGCCACCTGGGGAGACCAAAATCATGGAACATGAAACATGAAACATGGAATAAAGAATTTAGTTTGATGTCTGTTGCTTTGAGGTTAGAAAAATTACTAAAGAGGCAAATAAAGTTTTTGCCGGATTGTATTGGAGAAAATGTAGAAAAAAAAATAGAAAAAATGAAACCCGGAGAAGTGGTTTTTTTGGAAAATTTGAGGTTCTACAAAGGAGAAATAGAAAATAACCCTAAATTTGCTAAGAGTTTGGCAAAATTAGGGGATATTTTTATTCAGGAGGCATTTGGAGTTTGCCATAGAAAGCACGCTTCTATAGTAGGCGTGCCAAAATATCTGCGTTCTGGTATAGGTTTTTTAGTGGAAAAAGAAATAAAGGTTTTAACACAATTACAGAAAAAATCAAAAAGACCATTAGTAATAATAATTGGCGGCAAGAAAGTAAAAACCAAAGCAAAATTAATTAATAAATTTTTAGCAATTGCTGATAAAATTTTGCTTGGCCATTTAATAGAAAAGGAAATTAAGAAAAAAAATATAAAATTAAAAGCGCCAAGAAAAATTATTGCGCCAATAGATTCTTTGAGCGAGCAGGGAAAAGATTTGGATATTGGACCCAAGACCTTGAATTTGTTCAAGCAAGAGATTTTTCAAGCAAAGACAATTTTTTGGAGCGGGCAATTGGGTTTAACAGAACAAAAAAAATTTTCCAAGGGTTCTTTGGAAATGGCCAAAGCAATTATTAAATCAGGCGCGTATTCAATTGTAGGCGGGGGAGACACTATCGCGTTTTTAGGAAAAAATAATCTTCGCGATAAATTTGATTTCGTTTCTACTGGCGGCGGCGCAATGCTCGTTTTCTTGAGCGGTGAAAAACTCCCCGGAATTGAAGCATTAAAAAATTTATGAAGGAAAAAGTAAGCGTTCATATTTTTATTTCGGGCAGGGTGCAGGGAGTATTTTTTAGGGATAATATCCGCAAGCGCGCCCAGAAATTGGGTGTTTTTGGTTGGGTAAGAAATTCGGAAGACAACAGGGTGGAAGCGGTTTTTGAGGGCGAAAAAGAAAAAGTTGAAAAATTATTAGAATGGGCAAAAAAGGGTCCATTATTTGCTAGAGTAGATAATATAGATATTGAATGGCAGGAATACAAAAATGAATTTCAAAATTTTGAAATTAAAAGAAAAAGTTATCCACAGGGGTAATTTCCTAATTTCTGGTATAATACAATAACTTAAAATCTCACGCTTATTATTGATATCCACGAAAAGTAAAGGGGAAACCCCACACCTATTGTGGATTAGTCGCCGAAGGCGACAAGGCGAATTTAGTATATCCTGAATAAGCAGAGGGGGAAACCCCACACCTATTCAGGATATGCGAATTTGTTTCACAAATTCGCTGTTCATCAAGCCTTTATGGCTTGATGGAATCCTGAATAGGTGTGGGGAAAGGTCGAAATAGTGTTCGCATATTATTTGTAGTATTCATATTGTATTTATGGTTTTAGAAAATTGGATTACTATTACAACCGGAGCGCTTATAGATCTCTGGCAGGGATTCTTAGGTTTTGTCCCTTCTTTAATTGGAGCAATAGTTGTTCTTGTTATTGGTTGGTTTATTGCTTTAGCAATTGGAAAGTTGGTGTCAGAGATTTTGTCTCGCCTTAAATTTAATGTATTATTTGAAAAGACTGATTGGCAAAGGGCGTTTCAAAAAGCCAAACTTACTGTTAATCCGTCAGAGTTTTTAGGAGCGATTGTCAAGTGGATTTTAGTAATTGTATTTTTACTGGCAGCAGTAGAAATTTTAGGGTTCACTCAATTTACCGTATTTTTAGGGACAATAGTTAATTATCTTCCAAATGTGTTTATTGCCGCTTTGATTTTTGTGATAGCGATTATTATAGCAGATATTGTTCAGAAGATTGTGGTAGCAGGAGTAGAGAAAATGAAAGTGGGTTATTCTGATTTTATAGGAATTATTGTAAAATGGTCTATTTGGATTTTCGCGATACTGGCAATCCTTTATCAGTTAGGAGTAGTTCGTCCCATGGTTCAAACCCTGTTTGCAGGTTTGGTGGCTTTGTTCGTAATTTCTTTGGGCTTGGCTTTTGGTTTAGGAGGAAAGGATGTGGCTTCCGAGCTTTTACAGGACTGGAAAAGAAAATTAAGAGGAGAGTAAAGTTTTAATTGAATTTAATAGGAGTATGTCAAACCCAAGACCTTGCCCCACACCTAATAATGACTGACTTCGTCAATTAGGTGCCTTTGGCACCTGGTCATTATTAGGTGTGGGGTTGACAAAGGTTTTGGGTTTGTTTAATATAAAGGTAGGAAATGTTAAAGATAGTAAGAATTATTTTGAATAAAGAAAATAAGCCGAAAGGAAGCGGTTGAATATTCTGGTTTTTTAATTGTCCAGAAAAAATCGCTTTTCTTGAAGCGATTTTTTGATTGACAGGGTAAGAACATTGTAAATTGAATATAGTGGTTATTAATTGCTAGCCAAGATGGTAATTTAAGGGCAAATGGTGGATGCCTTGGGATATCAAGGCGATGAAGGACGTGGGGTGTCTGCGAAAAGCCTCGGGGAGGTGACTACCAACCTGTGATCCGGGGATTTCCGAATGGGGAAACCCGCCGTGGTAAAACCGCGGCACCGCGCCGAGCGTAAGCGAAGCGCGGAGCGTACCCGCTGAAGTGAAACATCTCAGTAAGCGGAGGAAAAGAAAACAATCTACCGCATCTCACTGCGTTTGATGCGGAATTATCAATTTTCAATGACCAATTTTCAAACAATAAATTTAATTTAATTTTTGAAAATTGGAATTTGGAATTTAATTGAAAATTGTAAATTGAAAATTCCAGCGCATCGAGCGAAGCGAGAAGCGGTGGACATTCCCTTAGTAACGGAAAGCGAAA
>DAOWLG010000027.1 GCA_030643485.1 Candidatus Nealsoniibacteriota bacterium
ATCCCCAAAATCCACTTCTTCAGTTTCCTTGCCCCGTTAGAAATTTTTGGTAATTTTTGCATAATTTTTATAAAATTCTGACAGAAATTAATTTTAGCAAACCCTACCCAGTAGAAAGAGCAATTTTCTAACGGGGTTCATAATTTCCTCCAGCTCAAGATTTGTGATAAAATTATAACCTAATACTGGAAAAATTTCCAAAAGTTAAAAATTAATCAAATTATGAAAATTCATCACATTGCATTGAGTGTAAAAAATTTAGAAGTTTCATCGCAATTCTATAAAGACAATTTTGGATTTAAAGAAGTCAAAAGGTTTGAAAGGAAAGATTTGGGCGGCAAAGCAGTTTTTCTAAAGCTTGATAATACGCAAATTGAAATTTGGGAATTTGATAAACAAATCAAAAACAAAGATGATTTTTCAAATCTTAATATTATTGGAATAAAACATATTGCTTTCGAAGTTTCCAATTTAGAAAAAATTTATCAAAAATTAAAATCAAAAAATATGAAAATTGGCAAATCTAAAATCGGCGCAAGTGGCGCGAAATACACTTTTCTAAAAGATCCCGATGGATTGCCTCTTGAACTCTACGAACCTTTGTAGATTTTAATAAAAATTAATTTTATGGCTGAAGAATTAAAAATACGAATTCAAAATTACAAGAAAGTTGAAGAAGGCTTAATTAAATTAGGAGCTAAATTTTCTGAAGAAATTGATGTTATTGATACATATTTTAAACAACCTGCCGGCGAAGTTCTCAAAATTACCGAAGACAATAAGGGAAATTTCTTGGTTAATTTAAAATTAAAAAACGGCAAGTTTGAAATTATAAAATATGAGAAAATCGACAATATAGAAAAACTTAAAAAAGAACTAATAAATAAATTTGGAATAAAATGCGTTTTGAAAAAGAAAAGGAGGTTCTTTAATTTTGAAAATTATATAATCAATATTAATCTTATTGAGAATATTGGAGAATTTCTTGTCGTTGAAGGAAAAAATCTAACCCCTGAAATAATTACTAAAAAATTAAAAATAAAAAATCCCGAATTCATCACTGTTTCTTTTGACGAATTAAAACAGTAGCCCTACATCTAAATACTGTTTGTTAAATATGGACCCCTTAAAAATTATTCAAAAGTATTATAGCCCTGAATCGAAAGCGTATTATTTTTTGGTGGAGCATAGCCGCGCGGTTGAAAAAAAAGCGATTGAGACGGCAAAAAAAGTGAAATCCCGTAGAGAAATTTTGAAGAATGATATTAAATTAGGCAAAAGCCCATTCAAAATTCTTCTACGGGACAAGGATCAAAATCCGGATTTGGAATTTATCAAAGAAGCCGCAATGCTCCATGATATCGGAATATTTCAAACCAACGCTCCTAAAATTGAGTGCTATGGCAAAAAGCCATATATTTGCCATGGATATTTGGGAAGAGAAACTTTAGAAAAAGAAGGGCTAAAAAAACACGCCCTTGTTTGTGAAAGGCATATCGGAGTCGGCATAACAAAAGAGGAAATAGAAAGAGAAAATCTTCCCCTCCCCAAAAGAGAAATGGTCCCAATTTCTATTGAAGAGAAAATTATCTGCTTCGCGGACAAATTCTTTTCCAAAAGAGAAGGCGCGCTGTCAAAAGAAGAATCCGCGGAAGACATTAAAAAAGAGCTTTCCATGTTCGGCAAAAAAAAAGTCAAAAAATTCGAAGAGTGGCTGGAAATGTTTGGAGATTGACTTTGTTAATAAATCATAAATTCAAAAATCGCCGAATGTTTGGCGATTTTTTATGCCGCGGACACAAAAATTCTAAAATGCTCGCGATTTTAATTCTTTTCTATGTGTACAATATTTAAAAATTCTGAGACGTTTTTAGATAACCGAACATGGTATACTATCTTTTGATTAAAATTATATTTATTTATTTTTCTTCTTTTTATTTTATAAAAATGTGGTTTGAAGCCCAAAGAAATAATAGAATTGTAAACATTTTTGGCTAATTCAGTAATTATAGTAGTGAACATTATCATTTTATAACCTCTATCGAAATATATTGAACCATCAGTTTCTATTAACCATTTTAAACAATTAATTTTATATTCTTTCTTTTGTTTTATCCAGTTTGGTATTGATACTCTTTGTATGAATTTTGAACCTTTATTAGCTTGCCAGCCGAGTAAATTTTCTAAGTGGTTTGAAAAAACGCTTACATCTGCACAATTTTCTTTGCGATCGACCACGCTAACTTTATTATCAGGTAATAATTCTTGCAATGAACTAATTATCCGCCGAAGTAATAATGGATATTTTTTATCACAGGTGATTCGTAGTCGTGTTGCACGACCATTTGGATTTGAAAGATTTCCATCGCCAATAGCAAGTCCTATAATATAGGATTGTAAATTTTTATCTTTATTAAGAAGGAGACTACGATAATATCCTCGCATGTGCCGGAGGAGGGACTTGAACCCTCAAGCCCTTGCGGACAATGGATTTTGAGTCCATCCTGTTTTCCAATTTCAGCACTCCGGCAAAAAATTATTATATTTTTAATTCCGCCACCGCGGCAATCTTTTGTTTAATTTACCAAAAAACCCCTTAAAATTCAACACTCCACTACTAAAGCTAGAATCGAGACAACTTGAAAAATCAAATTTTATCTGCTATCTTTAATAGCAGAGATTTATCTTCGCAACATAACAAATCTTCTCTATTTTTTAAGTTTTTAAGTTTTTAAAATTATGGCTCGGATTATATCAATCATCAACGAAAAAGGAGGAAGCGGCAAGACAACCACTTCCGTCAATTTAGGCGCGTTTCTGGCAAAACTTGGTAAAAAAGTTCTCCTGCTTGATCTTGATCCTCAAGCAAACGCTACAATTTCTCTTGGTCTCTCGCCAAAAAAAATTCCCTTAAACCTTTATCACAGCCTCTCAAAAGAAGCACCTTTAAGAGAAATTATAAAACACACCTCTCTTTTTAATTTTGACATTGCTCCCGCAAGCGCCGATCTTGCCGGAAGCAATATTGAACTTTTGGACAAAGAAGACAGGGAAAAGGTTTTAAGCGATATTTTGTCTTCTACCGCAGAAAATTATGATTTTGTTTTGCTCGATCCACCCCCGTCACTAGGGATTTTAACCATAAACACGCTTGTTGCCGCAAAAGAAGTTATCATTCCTATTCAGTGCGAATTTTTCGCTCTAAAAAGCTTGGATCAGCTTTTTGAAATTTTTGATTTGCTTGAAAAAAATTTAGGCAAAAATTTTTACCAAATTTTCGGGTTGCTGACAATGTATGACAGGCGAAACATACTTTCAAGAGAAATTGTAAAAAAAGCAAAAGAAACTTTTTCCGGCAAGATTCTTGAAACAATTATTCCCAGAAGCGTAAGGTTGGCAGAAGCCCCAAAATTTGGTAAAACAATATTTCAATACGCTCCGGAATCAAAAGGCGCCAGAGCATATGAAATGCTGGCAGAAGAAATAATAAATCAAACATAATGCAAATCTACGAACAATATGCTAATCTACAAATTACTAATGATTAAAAAAAGAAAAATAAATACTAAAAATATAAAAAATGGTTTAAATTTCTAAGTTTTTAAATTTTTAAATTTTTAAAATTATGCCACACGGAATTGAATCACTAATTCCCAAAAAAGGGGAAAATAGATCCATAAAAAAAAGTGAAATCCGCAGAAAGGACAGTATTTTTTGGATTGAAATAAAAAAAATAAAGCCAAACCCTCTTCAACCAAGAAAAGAGTTCAATAAAAAATAC
>DAOWLG010000054.1 GCA_030643485.1 Candidatus Nealsoniibacteriota bacterium
TTCATTTTATTTCTTTTTAATCTATCCCGCGTCTTTTTAGGGCGTCGCTATATACTTTTAAAAAATATATTTTTACGACCCCGCTATTTGCGGCGGAATATTTAAAAATGCGCTACATAAATTGGCGATGCCAAATTTGGAAAACAAGCAGAGACCAAATTATGTCTAAATTATATTTTTTCATGGAAATATGGTCGTCTAAAATCTTTCTAATCTGCCGAAAATTAAAATATTGCTGGGTCTCGGGACAATAATTCGGGGAAAGAACGTCATAAGCAAAATCCTTTAAGCCGGTTCTCAGCCATTTTGCCGCGGGCGAAAACCATCCTCTTTTTTCTTTATTCAAAATATGAGAAGGCAAATATTCCTTCATTGCTTCCTGGAAAATCCATTTATTCTTCTTCTTGCCACATACCTTATATTTGGTGGGAATTCTGAAAGCAAACTCCACTAACCGATGATCTAAAATCGGCACTCTCTCTTCCAGCCCAAAAGCCATGGTCATTTTATCCGAACGAATCAGGGACTCGTCCGGAAGCCAGGTTTTCAAGTCCAGATACATAAACTCTTTTCCTTTGTCTTCAAACTTGTTTTCCGGATATCGCTCTTGTAAAAAATCCTTAGTCAAATCCTCTGCGACTTCTTGATTTAAAACTTGCGACAAAATTTTTTGTTTCTGGCTCATAAACAAAAGGTAGCGGGCAACTCCGGAAGGAGTATTTAATTTTTCTTTCAAATTCTCTTTCTTAAAGACAAATTCTAAAAACCGGGGCAAAACGCTTTTTCTTAAAAAACAAGGAAGGAGTTGGTATTTGTCTATTAATTTGCTGTGATAATAGCGGGGATACCCGCCGAAAATTTCGTCTCCGCCGTCCCCGCCCAAAACCACGGCAACATCTTTTTTAGCTAATTGAGCGAGAAGAAAAGTGGGAACCTGAATATGGTTTGGAATCGGCTCCTCCATATGCCAAACCACTCTTTCTAAATTATCTCTGATATCAATATCGCTCACTAAAAGCTCATGATGGTCTGTCCCGTAATACTGGCCGGTCTGGCGCGCAAGATTCATGTCAATATTATACTTTTCTTGGTCTATATCAAATCCCACTGAATAGGTTTTAATTCTCCCTGACGCAAATTTAGAAGCCATGCCTAAAACCGAGGTTGAATCAATGCCTCCGCTCAGAAATATGCCAACCGGCCTGTCGGAAACAAGCTGTCGCTTAACCGAATCCGCAAACAAAGACCTTATTTTATTAATTGCCTCTTCTTTCGATTTTATCTCTGATGAGTCCTCAATATCCCAGTATTTCTGAATAACAATTCTTCCTCCTTTGTAAACCAAATAATGCGCCGGAGGAAGTTTTTGAATGCCCTTAAATAAAGTAAAAGGGCTGGGCGTAAAGAAAATTTTGAAATGATGCGCAAACGCGTTCTTATCAACTTCTCTCGGAACGGGATGGACTAAAATCGCTTTAATTTCCGAGGAAAAAATAAACTTGGCCTGCCCTGAGTTCATCGAAGGGTTAAAATAATAATAAAGCGGTTTTACTCCAATTCTGTCTCTGGCTAAAAAAAGTTTATTTTTGTTTTTGTCATAAATCGCAAAAGCGAAAATCCCATTAAGATCCTCCAAACATTTTTCGCCTTTTTCTTCATAAAGATGCAAAATTACCTCTGTGTCTGAGCGGGAATAAAATTGATGGCCCTTTTCTTGAAGGTTTTTTCTTATTTCCTGAAAATTGTATATTTCCCCGTTGCAAATAATGCACATTGATTTATCTTCGTTCCAAATCGGCTGACGCGCTTTCTCAGATAAATCAATAATTGAAAGCCGGCTATGACCCAGAGAGACATTCTTATCAACATAAACTCCTTCATCATCAGGGCCGCGATGCTCAGTTAATCGGATCATTTTTCTAATTAGATCCTCATTTTTAAAATTATAACCGTTTATTGAACACATAGATTTCTTAAATATCCGAGAATTCGCAAATATAATGCTTTTCTTGTCTTTGAAGCAAGGGAAAAGGAGTTATTTTGTAATTCAAATTTTTAAGAAAATTCAAAATGCACTCTTCATTAAGTCCTACTCTTTTTAGATAAATCGGGTGAATTTCCAAAAAAATATCTGAATGTGATTTTTTTATTGTTTCTTTCAATCCATTAAGCACATTAAATTCATATCCCTCAACATCTATCTTAATAATTGTCGGTAAGTTAATTTTTTGGCGGAAAATCCAAGCATCGCCATTCACAACTTTAACAGATACGGATTTATGACCCTTTCTAACCAAACTTGATTGTGAGGAACCCAAACCCTCGGCTCCTGTTGACATTTCCATAACAGCGTCTTTTTCACCCAAGGCAACGGGGAAAGCGATAACATCAGCATTGTTTAAATTTATATTTTCTTGAATTCTCTTAAAATTGAACGGGTCCGGCTCCCAGCAATAAATAGATTTTGGAATAATTTTATATCTCGCGGCGCATAAAGAATATAATCCTATGTAAGCTCCGATGTCATAAAAAACGGTTTGGCTATTAATTTTATTCAAGAACTTCTGTAAAAATTCTCTTTCTCCGCTTAAAGAATAATAATAATTTAATTCGTGGGGATGGGAAACAAAAATTTTTACCGAAACATCCTTAATTTTCAGCTTTAAACCATTTTTGCCAATCAAAAAAATAAAAGTCCTATAAATATTTTTAATATAAACGTATAATCCTATTTTTTTAAAAAACTTTCTTGCATCGGGACTAACTAATTTTTTTTGTAAAAACGTTAAAAGCGCGATTATCATATTTATTTAGTTAGTTTTTTTATTTCATCTAAAATTATTAAATCAAAAGATTCTTGAGAAAAGAGCCGGTTGCAGATTTTCAGGGATTCCTTAGATAAACTTCTTCTTAAATTTATATCTTGAAGATTAATCAAATGTTCTACAAACTTATCCGTGCTTGAAGCCAGTAAAACATGCTTACCGTCTTCAAGCGGATAACCAGCCAGCCCTCGCGGAGATGTAATAGTTGGAATCCCTCTTGAAGGCGGTTCAAAAATTTTCAACTGCATACCGGCGCCGAAAAAAGAAGGAATCAGGGCTACATCCATATCATCCAAAGCGGCTCCTAAATCTTCAACATAACCATTGTAAATAACATCATTTCTTAAATAGATATTATACTCTTTTGGGAATTTAGCGCCAAAAA
>DAOWLG010000068.1 GCA_030643485.1 Candidatus Nealsoniibacteriota bacterium
AAAAAAACGCTGATGCGTTTTTAGAAAAATTAATTATGTGAGTGTTCGAATTGAGCCTGTTCGGTGGGCTATAATGTAAAAGAACTATTCAAGTTTATTTTATTATACAAAACACAAAAACAATGTCAATGGCTTGAAAAAAATAATTTATTTCAAGATATATTCTCTTAAAAATTCACCGGGGTTTATTATTTTTAAGGATAATTTTACTTCTTTTAATTTCTCGTTATCTAAAAAGTGCCTTTTATCAAGGGTAATTAGAAATTCAGAATTACTTAAAATCGCTCCCAAAAGAATTGGCACATCTTTAGCGGGCAATAACTTTTCAAGTTTGACAATTTCTTCTATAGATACATATTCAATTGGTTGAATTTCTGGACTTACTTCTAATATATTTTGATAGTGACGATTAAGATAAGGATTGTCTAACTTTTCCTCAATATTTCTTTCTGCTTCTAAAAGCGCGTAAGCCACAGTTATGGCTTTAAATTTCTTTTTCTTTGCTAATTCTAAAACAAAACCAGATCCACCTTTTGGGGATCCTGCTGCGGCAAAAAAAATATTAGCGTCTAAAAATACCCTTTTCACAAAGTTAAAAAGATTTTAATAACTTATTGAGACGATTTTTCATTTCTTTATCTATCTTATCTTCTTTCAAAAATTGACTAATTTGCTCATCTGAATACGATTCTATGCCAAAAAATCTTTTGGGCAGAAACCTAAAAATCTTCTCATAAAGAGATGCCTTTTTTTCTATTATTTCATATTTTGTTTTTGGCAAAGTAATTGTTTCCATAATAATTATTATTGAAGTCCTCTTGGTTATATTTTAAGTATATTCTTCTCAAAATCTATGTCAACCTTAACTGTAACTACTCATACTTTGGATAACAGCATTTCTTATATTTTATTGGCTTGCCGGTTTTGGGGTCTTTTTTTCCGCAGGGGCAGGGGTCGTTTCTGCCAACTTTTTTCCTGTGACGAGACCCGTTCTCGTCCGCGTGCGGACGAGAACGGGTCTCGCTCGGCGTGCCGAGCGTAGAAAAAGATGGCTGGCTAAATGACGGCGCTGGCGAAACAGTTGACGGCTGTTGAGTTAAACTCACATTAAATATTGTCTTTGCAATGCCGGATTCAAGCGCGGAAAGAAGGCGGCGGAACATTTTATGTCCCTCGTTTTTATATTCAACCAAGGGGTCTCGCTGTCCATAAGCGCGCAGACGAACCGAATCCCGTAGATATTCCATATTTTCCAAATGGTCCATCCAGAGAAAATCCAATGTCCGCAGAGAAATAACTTTTTCCACTTTTCGCATATTCTCTTCGCCTATTTCTTTTTCCTTTTTCTCATAATCCTGTTCTGAATATCCCTGATTCTTCACCATTTCCAAAACCCAATCCCGTAATTTGGAAACGCGAGCCGGGCGAGACCCGACCTCGCCCGAGCTCGGGCGAGGTCGGGTCTCGCCCTGGATCTCGCCCTGCGCTTTTTCCAAAATTTCCTTTCTCTTTTTGTAAATCACTTCCCGATGTTTATTTAACACATCATCATAATCCAATAAATGTTTTCTTAAATCAAAATTCATACCTTCAATTTTTGTTTGCGAATTTTCTATTACTCCTGAAACCATTTTTGCTTCAATGGGCTGGTCATCCGGAATTTTTAAGGTTTCCATCATAGATTTTATCCTGTCCCCGCCAAAAATCCGCAACAAGTCGTCTTCCAATGAAATGAAAAACTGGGAAGAACCAGGATCCCCTTGGCGGCCGGACCGCCCGCGCAGCTGATTATCAATCCTTCTTGCCTCGTGCCGCTCCGTGCCGATAACATGAAGTCCGCCTAATTGAATAACTTTTTTTGCCTCTTCAATATCTTGAGGATTACCGCCAAGCATAATATCCACTCCCCTGCCAGCCATATTTGTTGCTATTGTTACTGAGCCTAACCGTCCTGTTTGCGCAATAATTTCTCCTTCTTTGTCATGTCGCTTGGCATTCAAAATTTGATGGGTAATACCTTCCCTGTCTAATAATTTTCCTAAATGCTCATTTTTCTCAATAGAAGTAGTACCTACTAAAATCGGTTGCCCTTTTTGATGCCTTTCTTTAATTTCCTCAACCACTGCCTTAAATTTTCCTTCTCCGGTTTTTAACATTTTATCCTGCAAATCTTTACGAATCATTGGTTTGTTTGTGGGGATAGAAACTACTTCTAATTTGTAGACCTTATCGAATTCTTCTGCGGAAGTAGCAGCAGTGCCAGTCATTCCGGCAAGTTTTTTATAGAGACGAAAATAATTCTGGAAAGTAATAGAAGCCAAGGTCTTTGATTCTGGCTGGACTTCCACATTTTCTTTGGCTTCCAACGCCTGATGCAAACCGCCGGAAAATCGGCGACCAGGCAAAAGCCGCCCGGTAAATTCGTCAACAATAATAACATCACCGTTTTTCACCACATAATCCTTATCTTTTCTAAAAAGCGCTTCTGCGCGCAGCGCCTGTTCCAAGTGATGCAAATATCCCATACCTTTTTCTTCATAGATGTTTTCTACTCCTAAAATTTTTTCAACCTTGTTTATCCCTTGTTCGGTCAAGGTAACCGCTTTCATTTTTTCGTCAATTTCAAAATCATCTATATTCTTTAATTTGGGAGTAATTTGAGCAAATTCGCCATACATCTTGGTTGCCTCAACATCCGGCGCAGAAATAATCAAAGGCGTCCTGGCTTCATCAATTAAAATTGAATCCACTTCGTCCACAATAGCAAAATTAAAATCCCTTTGGGCTTTATCCTTCAAATCATAAACCATATTATCGCGCAAATAATCAAAACCAAATTCATTATTAGTCCCATAAGTAATATCTGCTGAATATGCTTCTTTTCGCGAACACGGTCTTAGATAACTCTCCACAACCTTAAACCCCCCTAAAATATCTCTTTCTTTGTCCCGCTCCCCGTCTAATTGTTCTTTGGTAAATGTCGGGTCATAAATATAAGCCGTGTCATGAACAATACAAGCGACAGAAAGACCAAGCGCGTAATAAATCTGCCCCATCCATACTACATCTCTTTTAGTTAGATAGTCATTAACCGTAACAACATGCGCTCCTTTCCCTGTTAAGCCGTTTAGATAAACTGATAATGTGGAAGCCAATGTTTTTCCCTCTCCTGTTTTCATCTCTGCAATCTTTCCCTGATGTAAAACAATTCCTCCAATTATTTGCGCATCAAAATGCCTCTGGTTAAGGCATCTTTTTCCTGCTTCTCTAACCAAAGCAAATGCGTCAGGTAAAATATCATTCAGGGTTTCTTCTTTTTTGAGACGTTCTTTGAATTCCAAAGTTTTTTCTTTTAATTCTTTATCAGAAAAACCCTCGAACTTTGATTCGAGGTTATTTATCTGATCTACTACGGGCTGAATTTTCTTTAAGTATTTCTCATCTGCATTACCAAAAATTTTATTAAAAAAAGACATAAAAAAAATGATAATTGATAATTCTTTTCACGCGCCTTCGTCTCTTATTCTTCCTTTTCTGAAAAATCTGGCGGCAAGAGACAAATGAAAAAGTTTTTTTATCGCTCTGGCTCCCCTACGCCGTTTGGAAATTTGTTTTTGCGTATATTGTTTAATTTTTCGCTGTAATTCATCTTTAACTTCGTCTATTGCCAAATGTAAATCATCTTTTGTGGACTCGGCTCTTATGCTTTGTCCCGGCAAACAAAACTGAACTTCAGCCCTGAAAACATCTCCTTTTCTATGATGGACAGTGGTCTTCTCTATCTCTATAAATGCTTCCAATGGATCTATTTTTATCTTTTGAAGAAATTTTTCTAAGCCACCTATTTTCTCTTCAACAAAACTCTTAATAGACGGAGATAATTTTATATTTGTTGCTTTGATGGTAATTTTCATATTATATCAATGATAACATTTTTTCATAAAAAAACAACCTCCTCTTCTAATTCAATTCCGAATTTTTCTTTTACTTTTTCTTTGGCTAATTTTATGAGACCTAATACGTCTTTTGCTTTTCCTGCTCCTAAATTAACAATAAAATTGGCATGCTTTTCGGAAATTTGAACTTTGCCTATTTTTTTTCCTTTTAATCCGCTTTTTTCAATCAATTCTCCTGCTGAAAATTTTTTAGGGTTTTTGAAAATACTTCCGGCACAAGGAAATTCTAATGGCTGATTATTTTTTCTATAAGCCAAGTATCCTTTTGTTTTCTTCCAAGTTTCTTTTTTGTTTCCTTTTGACAACTCAATCTCTGCGGAAAGAATTATTAAATTTTCATTATGCTTAAAAATACTATCCCTATATCCAAATTTACAATCCTTATTTTTGAAAATTTTAATTTTAGGAGAACGGGTCTCCGCCAATTTTGGCGGAGACCCGTTCTCCTCTTGCTTAATCTCTAAAACTTCTACAGATTTTACTATATCTGCCATTGACATTCCGAACGCACCGGCATTACCTTTTATAGCTCCACCAACTGTTCCGGGAATTCCTGCTACGCTTTCCAAACCAGTTAGACCATTTTCCAATGCCATAACAACTAATTGGTTTAATAATACCCCTGATTCTGTATAAATTTTTGGATTTTGAAATTTGGATTTGATTTGGAATAATTTGGATTTTGACATTTGACATTTTATCACCAGCCCATCATATCCTTTATCACTTACTAATAGATTGCTTCCACCACCTAAAATAAAAAACGGCAAACTTAATTCTTTTGTCGCTTTCACCGCTTTAATCAAATCCTGTTTTGTTTTTGCTGTGAAAAAATATCTCGCCGGCCCCCCAATCTTAAAACTAGTATAATTTTTCAACAAAACATTAACTCTTACATCTGGTAAAACTTTCTTAATTTTTGAATAAATAATTTTCTCATTTTTAATTGAAAATTGTTTCATTGAAAATATAATAGATACTACTTAAATATCTGTAATTCTTCCAGTCCGGGGTCTTCCAGGACATCCCAATTTATTTCTATTTTTTTGGTTTCTAAAATAAAAGGGGGGTACTTGATTTTATTTCCTGAAAATTCAAAAAACTTGCCAAAAAATATTACAAACACAATAGTCAAAATTAAAATGGGCAAAATTAAAATTAGATATTTTTGTTTTTGTTGAAAAAAATCCATGATACCTTTGCGAAGCAAAAGATTATTTAATAACTGTATGTCTTTACCACTAAACTAAATGAAAGTGATTCGCCTTGTTTTATGGGAAAAGAAAAAGACATATTCTCCACCTCAATCATCCGTGCGCTCTTTTCTATTAAAGAAAGGAAATTCTCAAAAGCAGAATAAGAACCGGAAAGAGATAAATTAATTTTAATTTCTTGAACTGCTCTTTCTGATTTAGAAGGGCCTCCACTGATATTTTCCAAAACCAAACCATTTTGAGAACTGATTCTTTGAAAAAAATCATATAAAAAAGGCAAGGAAACTTTTACTGGAAGAGCAATATCAATCTTTGCAAGCTCTTCTGGATATTCTTTTAATTTTTCAGACACTTCATTAATCTTTGAAAAATAATCCTGTTTGCTTTGAATTTCTATTTTCTTTCCATCAACTTTATTTTGAGTATATCTCATTTCCTGATATTTTGGCAAACACAAAACCAAGCCTATGATTAAGGTAAGTCCGAAACATATTATACTAATTAGTAATTGACGGTTCATATTTTTTGAAATGCTTTCGGGCTTATCTCTAAATTAAAAGTAAAATCAACTCTGCCTTCTTGGTTCATAAACATACTAGACAGCTCAACCTTTTTAACAAATTCTTCTTGTTCAAGTTTATTCACCTGCTCGCCCAAATTCTTAAAACTACTGGTCTGGCCCCTCAGAGTTGCTTTATATCCTGAAACATCTAAAAACAAATCAGTAAATTGTGTGTCTTCATAAGCGAAATTTTGTAAAATTTTCAAAAAATTAGCGGTATAGCGATGTTGAGCAAGTAAAATGCCAAAATCTTGAATTTTTTTCTCATAAAGTAAAACATCTCTTTCTAATTCCTTTTGAGATTGGCTTCCCATATCCCTTAATTCTGTTTCTAATCCTTGAAGAGATTGCAATGATTTATTTTGAAAATAACCAAAAACAAAATAAACCGAAATTACCGCTAATAGTAAAACCAAAGAACAATAAAATAAGATATTTTGCCATTCCGGTATTTTTGATTTTGGTTTTGGAATTATGTCAGCCACAATAAATAATTTTACTCCAGGCCTCGCATTGCGGTTCCAACCGCAATAGCATAACTCGGCCCAATATTTTTCAAATTTTCTTCTAATACAGGGGAATAAATTATATCGGAAAAAGGATTGGCAATTTCCACCTCTATTTGAAATTTTCCGAAAAAGTATTCTTTTAATCCCGGAATTAAAGCCCCGGCGCCGGCTAATATAATTTTTTTAATTTTTTTATTTTCGGTTTTCTCAAAATCTTGGGAAATTTTCTCCACCTCCTCTGCTATTGAATTAATTAAAGGAAGCAAAATATCTCTAACATCTTCCCTAAGAGGCAGTAATCCGTATTTTTGTTTTAATTCCTCTGCTGCTTTGTTATCCAAATTAAGCCCCTTACTTAAAACCCTTGTGAGTTCCTTGCCGGCAATATCAACACTATGAGAAACATTTAATTTTCGCTTATGGACTGCGCTTATGGTGCTGCTCTGCTCTCCTATGTCTAATAAAATCAAAGGATTGTCTTCTTTTACCGACGCTCTTGAAAGTCCAAATATCTCTGCCTCTAAACTTCCTAATTCTAAAAAACAAAGACGAGCCAATTCCTGATATTGATGGATGATTTGATTAGAAACAGCCACTAACAAAATTTTAATATGTCCACCTTTTTTTTGGGAACAATCTCCTTTAATTATCTGCCAATCCAAAGTAACTTCAGATTGAGGAATGGGAATGTGCCGTTGCGCCTCAAATTTCACAGCGTTAGATATTTCTTCTTTGGACATTGACGGCAAATCAAAAGTGGTAAAAAAGGATGAAAAATCAGGAATGGAAAAATTGGCTTTGCGGGTTTCAACTTTTGCCTCTTCTAATATGGCACGTATTCCACGGGAAACATTCTCACAAGAAATTGTAAGAACATTTTTTTCAAAAGTTCTGAATGGTTTTTCGTAAAGGGTTTCTGTTTTTAGCTCTCCATAATTTTCTAATTTTATCTCCCCTTTCTTTTTAGACAGCTCTACGATTTTGATAGAAGAAGTTCCAATATCTATTCCTAAAAAACTTTTAGAAATTTTTTGAAATGGTTTCCAAATCATTAATTATATTATACTATTAAAAATAGAAAAATCTATGTGGATAAGTTCAATCAAAAATTTCTTATTGGATTTGCTTTTTCCTTGCTTCTGCGTCTCTTGCGGTAAAGAAGGAGAATACATTTGTAAGGATTGTTTGAGTACAATTGAAATTTTAGAATATCAATTCTGTCCTGTTTGTGAAAAAAGAGTAATAGATGGAAAAACCTGTAAAAACTGCCAACAAAAAACAAAACTAAACGGACTTTTTATTGCTGTTGCCTATAAAAATCAATTAGTAAAAAAACTTATCAATCAATTCAAGTACAAACCCTATCTCAAAGAACTTTGCCCGATTCTCTGTTTTTTAATCATAACTCATTTTTCTTTAATAGGCAACAATACTATGGACATCTTGAAACAAGGAATTTTAATTCCCGTTCCATTGCATAAAAAACGGCAAAAAGAAAGAGGGTTTAATCAAGCAGAAGAAATCGCTAAACATCTCTCGGTAAAACTCAATCTTGCTTTTTGTAATAATGTTTTGATAAAAATAAAATCAACGTCGGCTCAGGTTGGATTATCTTCAGAGCAAAGGAAAAAAAATATTAAAGGGACATTTGTTTGTGAAAAAGATGACAGGATAAAAGGCAAAAAAATTTTATTAGTAGACGATGTTTATACAACTGGTGCTACAATGGAAGAATGCGCTGAAATTTTGAAGCAAGCCGGGGTCCGCGAGGTTTGGGGAATAGCCGTGGCAAGGGAATGAATTGACTAAAATGCTTTTTGTGGGTAGAATTGAGATAAAGGAGGAGTACTCAAATGGTTACGAGGGCAGATTGCTAATCTGTAGTCCTTTACCGGACTTGTGGGTTCGAGTCCCACCTCCTCCGCCCCACACCTAATAAGGACAAGGCGCCGAAGGCGCCGAAAATTGACGAAGTCAGTCCTTATTAAGTGTGGGGCTTCGCCAATTAGGAGGGTTGGTCGAGTGGTTTATGGCGCTAGTTTTGAAAACTAGTGGGCGAAAGCCCTCGCAGGTTCGAATCCTGCACCCTCCGCATTGACGACGCCGACGCGAACTTCTGAAAAGATGTCGCCGCCAGCGGGCGGCGGCGTCTTTTCAGAACCGCTCGCTTTTATGACAAGCCGGAAAATTTTAAATTGACTATCTGATAGAAAAGACATATACTAACATTAGAGCAGTTGATTTATTCAAAAATTAATGATTAAACCTCAATCTAAAAAACAAAAAGCGCCGAGAAACAGAACTATTACATTGAGCGATAGTGATATTTCCAATTTTAAGAAACGGCTGATAAAAATAAACAAACCTGTTTTTCTTGAAGAAATTGAGAATAAAATTATACATCAAGATATTTTTGGGGCATTAGATTATTTGCCGAGTAATTTTGTTGATTTGGTTTTTGTTGATCCACCCTATAACCTCAACAAAACTTTTAATTTTACTTCATTCAAAGAAATGGAGTCAGGAAAATATGAGCAATGGCTTGATTCTTGGGTTGCTAAACTTATTCGGATACTGAAACCGCGCGCCTCTGTTTATATTTGCGGCGATTGGAAATCGTCAGGAGCAATTTTTAATGTAGCGAAAAAATATTTTAATATACAAAATCGTATAACTTTTGAACGAGAAAAAGGACGCGGCGCAAAAAGCAATTGGAAAAATTGCTCCGAGGATATTTGGTTTTGCACGCTTTCCGATAAATACCATTTTAATGTTGATGCCGTAAAAATAAAACGCAAGGTTATAACGCCATATAAAGACGAAAACGGAAAGCCAAAAGATTGGGAAGATGGCGACGCTGGAAAATATAGAATTACCCACCCGTCAAATATTTGGACAGATATTACAATTCCGTTTTGGTCAATGACGGAAAATACCAATCACCCAACACAAAAACCAGAAAAACTGGTCGCTAAAGTTATTTTAGCCAGTTCAAAACCAAATGATGTTGTCTTTGATCCCTTTCTCGGCTCGGGAACAACCGCAGTTGTGGCTAAAAAACTTGGTCGTCGGTATATTGGTATAGAAATCGATGAACATTATTGTTGTCTTGCTGAAAAGCGTTTAGATATGATAAAAAACGAAAAAAATATACAAGGATATTCGGACGGTATATTTTGGGAACGCAATACGCTTAACGAGCAAATGAATGGAAACGGAAAGAAAAATAAAGTCGAGCTATCCAATTCATTTAATGGCGAACTATTATGACAAATATAACAAAAAAGAGTTCAATTTTTTATACGAACAAATATAAAAAAATTGCAGAAAAAATTAAGGTCTTTTTGAATAATCAAAAAGATTTTCTTTCCGCGAGAACACAAAATAGTCCTCGCGCGGTTGGCGACGCTATTGAAAATATTATCGTAGAAAATTTTAAGGAAATACTTGGCGATTTAATAAACGAATATTCGTCGTCATTTGCGCGTCGCGCAATGGCAGACCTCGCTTTTACCGATAAAGATGACTTTTATTATGTTGTAGATGTAAAAACACACAGATTAGATACGAAATTTAATATGCCGAATCTAACTTCTGTTGAGCGGTTATCAAGATTTTATGAGGAGGATGTAAATTATTTTTCTATTTTGAAAATTGATTATCAAATTAAAGGCACGAATAGAATTTTATCCAAAGGAAATGGGTAAAATTACAGAGCGGATTGACCGCTTCAAAAAAATTAGAAAATTTTGGAAGAAAAAGAAAGATTAAATATGGAAAATAGGCAAAAGCATTTAGAGTTCATCTAAGCTGTTATCAATAGAACGGCTGGAAAATTATCATGGTTTGGGAACATGAAATACAGAAAAATTTTAACGATTTAATTTTGAAAATTACAAAAAAATTAAAATAATCTTATGTCGAAAATAAAACAAGCTTTTAAAAAATTTATTCCTTTTTTTTACCCTGTTAAATAAAATCTTTGATTTTAATTTGCGAAGCAAATTATTTAACGGGGTAAATTAAAAAAATTTAATCGCCTGCCCAATAAATTAAAAATCAGCGTCTGGATTTTCGCGAAAAAAGGTTCGGACTTTGTTCAATAGACACTGCATTGCCCTCGTAGTTCAACGGATAGAATATAAACTTGCGGAGTTTACGATAGAGGTTCGATTCCTCTCGAGGGCACATCAGGACGGTTAGCTCAATGGCAGAGCATCGCGTTTACATCGCGGAGGTTATAGGTTCAAATCCTATACCGTCCACTATTACATTTACGCCGGGGTAGCTCAGTGGTAGAGCGAACGACTGAAAATCGTTAGGTCGTGGGTTCAATTCCCACCCCCGGCACAAAACGCGGGTGTAGTATAGTGGTTATTACATAACATTGCCAATGTTAAAACGGCGGTTCAACTCCGCTCACCCGCTCCAATACAATCCGTCTATTGACAAGTCATCTAAATAAGTTAATATACCCTAATCCCCTAATATAAGGGGTTTTGTAATAGATGGATATGAATAAAAATCTTAAAAAAATTCTCTTAATATCAACGGCAATTATTGTATTTACCGGGATTTTGAATTTTTCAAAATTCTGTTTAGGAGAAACAAAAACAAACCAATCTTTATCGCAAAATATCCACAATGAACTCTCTACGCTCAATACTATTCAGGGCAACAGTATTGTGGCTATTTCTTCTATGCCTGAAATAAAAATAGCGAGGAAAATGAGAGTTATTACTACCGCTTATTCAAGCACAGTTTGTCAGACCGACAGCACTCCTTTTATTACTGCCGCAGGAACATCCGTAAGAGATGGAATTGTGGCAAATAATTTACTGCCTTTTGGGACCAAAATTCGGCTTCCGGAAATTTACGGAGATAAAATTTTTGTTGTAGAAGACAGGATGCATTGGAAAAAAGGATATTATCATATTGATATTTGGTTTGCTTCTTACACAGAAGCAAAAAACTTTGGAACAAAACAAACCTATCTTGAAATTTTAGAGAATTAACACTACGAGAACACTTCTCGTAGTGTTAAGTTTTGAATTGTAGGGAATAGAATTTGAAGTACGCGCCTTTTTTAGCAATAAGTTCTTTGTGGGTTCCCTGTTCTATAATTTTTCCTTTTTCCAAAACCAAAATTTTGTCCGCGTTTCGGACAGTACTTAAACGATGGGCAATAATAAAGGTGGTGCGGTTTTTAATCAATTTTTCCAAAGCGTCTTGAACTAATTTCTCTGATTGGACATCCAAAGATGATGTTGCTTCGTCCAAAATTAAAATTTTAGGGTCGCGGATTAAAGCGCGCGCAATTGCCAACCGTTGTTTCTGTCCAGTAGAAAGTTTGATCCCCCGCTCTCCAACTAATTGATTATATTTTTTAGGAAATGATTCAATAAACTGCTCGGCATTAGCCGCTTTTGCCGCAGAAATAATTTCTTCATCCGTCGCGTTTGGTTTTCCATATTTGATATTGTTTTTTACAGTATCATTAAATAAAATTATTTCCTGCGGCACATACGCAATAATCTTTCTCAAAAAAGAAAGGTTTAATTTTTTTGTGTCTATGCCGTCAATAAAAATTTTTCCTTTTAAGGGAAGAAAATAAAGAGAAATCAAATCCACCAATGTTGTTTTACCTTCGCCGCTTCCTCCGACAATAGCGATTTTTTTGCCTGCTGGCGCAAAAAGATTAATATCTGTTAAAATCAAATTTTTCTTTTTATACCCAAAATACACATTTTTAAATTCAACCTCGCCTTCAACTTGTTCTAAAATTTTACCTTCTGGATTGTAATTTTCTGGCTTTATAGTCAAAAGTTCCCTTACTCTTTTAATGACGGTCATTCCCCGTTGGAAAGAAATCCATTGATAAAGAAGGTCAGACAAAGGAGATTGAACAAGATTTAAGTATCCTAAAAACATTATCAGCTCACCGCTTGAAATTTGATTGATTTTCAAAAGAAAAACTGCGTAACCAAAAATCCCGACAAATCCCAAAGAAAAAACAATTTGTTGGAACAAAATAGTGTTATTCCAAATGGTAATGACCTTTGTAAAAAGCGAGGTAACTTTTTCTTTATAAATATCTTCAACTTTCTCTTTCTGAAAATCTTCTGCTGCGCAAGATTTAATAGATTGAACATTCAAAAAAGAGTCATTTACAATACCTAAACCTTGATCAAACTTCTCATTTAATTTTTTGGACGTTTCTATAATTAATGGAGTTCTGTAAATAGTGATTGCTATTGAAATAAAAAAGATAATTAAAGTTCCCAGAGACAGCCGCCAATCTACAAAAAACAAAATAGTAAGACCAATAAAAACAGTAAAAAATCGAGGGAAAAGCAAAAAAGCCATATATCCAATAATTTCTCGTAACCGTTCACTTGCTCGAGTAATTCTTGATAAAATCTCACCAACCTTTTTCTCTTTATGAAAACTTAATGGAATATTTATAATATGTTCAGAACTATCGCAAATCAAATCATTAGAAGCACTAATGGAGATAAATGCCGATTTTGAAGAAATAATTCTCCTTAAAAAAGCAAGACATAAACTCATTAAAACCCAAATTCCTAAAAGCGCTAAAACAAAATCCAAACTAAATACTTCTATTGAAACAGCATCTACCAGTCGTCCGTAAATATAAGGGATGGTCGCTGTAATGGTTGCTCCGACCATTGCCAAAACAGCGGTTTTAATAACTGCTTTTTTATACTTCCTCAAATATTCCCAAATAATTTTGAATTCCTGTATGATTTCCATAAAAAAATTAAACTTGCCAGAGGACTGTCCTCTGGCAAAACTTCATCTATTCGTCTAATAGTGTAGATGTCGGACATCTACACTGGGTTTATTGGCAATGTAAGCCAAAATGTTGTGCCTTTTCCTTGTTCAGAAACAAACCCAATTTTTCCTCCTGATTTTTCCACAATTGATTTGGTAATATAAAGTCCAAATCCTGTGCCTTGCTTTTGATATTGCGAAGCGTTCCTGGAACGGAAAAATTTTTGAAAAATATATTTTTGGTCCTGTTCTGGAATACCTATTCCATTATCTTTTACTTCAAAATAGATATTTTTTTGTTTTTGTTCTAATTTTATTTCTATTAGTCCTTGATGTTCCTTATCTGCCAGATGGACAGGAGAATAACGGATAGCGTTATCTATGAAATTTTCCATAATCGTATTAAGATAAGAATGGTCAATAAAAATTTTAGGCAAATTTTTGTCGGCTTTTAATTTTATTTCAATATTTGAGGCAATGGCAAAGGGCTTAACTTTGGAAATTATATTATTTAATAAATCATAAAGCGAAATTCCTTGTTTTTCTTGCGTAATTTTCTTTTGTTCAAGACGGGAAACGGTTAATAGATCATTTATTAACTCATTCATCCGCGCGCAATTTTCCTCTAATATGGTAAAATATTCCGTTTGTTTTTTTGAAATATTATTTGCGGTTTCTGTTGTCAAAAATTCAACAGCCCATTTTAGATTGATTAAAGGAGAGCGGAGCTGATGGGAAACAATATTGATAAATTCTGATTTCATTCGGGACGCCTCTGCTAATCGTTCAAAGCTCTGCTCCACGATAAAAGAAAGTATGAGTAAAATCATAGTAACAGTTAATACAATCAGGGCTACTATTTCCGAGCTTCCAATACAATTAAGTCCAATTAAATATATGGCAAGCATTGTAGCGATAATTACTATCCCCATTACTAAAAAAATAAACTGGGGACACTGTTGGATAGGAACTCCATATTTTCTGCATTGAGAAAAGATATTTAATTGAGCGGAAATACTTTTGAAAGCCATTATGTTATTATACTACATCAAGGAAACAAACAAAACCCCTGACTATTAGTTGACCTAATTAAAAAAAAATGATATAAAAAAGAGGAAGCGGGGTATAGTGCAATGGCAGCACGAGTCCTTTGGGAGGATTTAATTCCAGTTCGAGTCTGGATACCCCGACCAGATGAGACATTGCGAATTTTTGAGGCGATTTAATGGCTCGCTCGCCTTATTAGTGGCGGGGCTAAGTAAAAATCCGCCGGCGTGCTATTTCACGCCGACGGATTTTTGTGTCCGTCAAAGGTTATTGTCTCAACCTCTTTTTTTACTCTATCGCATTAAAAACTCTATTCCAATTCCATTAAACAAAATATGTAAAATTATCGCTCCGCCCAATCCTAAAATAATCCATTTCCTGCTTACTAGACCTGAAAACAAAATCACTAAAACCGTAATAATATGCATTGGCACTGTCCATAAAAATCTCTGCCAAAAAATACTAAAATCGCCAATCTGAAAAATATTGTTGAGATAAAAAATGCTTTCTGACAAGCCGAATAAAAATCCAAAAGCTATGCCGGCAAGAATTCGTGTCTTATGGCTTGGCAATTTCAAAATTAAAAACAGCACTACTCCCGCCTTGGCAATTTCCTCAACGATTTCAGAATAGCCAGTAAATTTAATCAACGGAATCAAAAGCAGGGGTAAAACTAAACCAGCCAGAATTAAAAAAACAATTTTTATCATATTATTATTGAAAATAATATATTCCCAGAAAAACCAGAATAACTAAAATTCCAAGAATAATCAAAATTTTAATCATTTTAATCATTTGCCTTAAATCAACCACTGGCTTGCCAAAAGGCGGCAGGAAATAAGTAATAAATCCGCCTTTTATTTTAATTGCCTGTTTTTTAACATCAACTATCGGCGGCGCTTTTAATCTTTTACCTCCGGAAATATGATATTCCATTGCCCGCTGGCGCGATAAAAATGAGAAAAGCATAATCATCAAAACCGCAATGCCAACTACCACGATAATAATTATCGCCCAAGTCATTGTGGTTGATACTCCGAACAAACTGCCAAACACCCCGCCCTTGCCGCTTACTTCAGAAACTATTTTTTTCAAGGATCCAATATTTTCTTTGATTTTTTGCAGATCCTTTTGGTTGTCCCTGAATATTAAAATCCTTTTTTCAATATTAGTCGGCTGTCCCGCTTGCTGTCTTAGAATTCCATTTATGTTAGCGTCAATTTCTGATTTCAAAATAGCGGCTTGGGCAAAATAACTGGTGCCTGCCAAAGGAAACATTAAAGTATCTGATTGCTCTTTTAAGGAATTCAATTCGTCTTCTGAAATTTTGAAAACATCTTCTGTTTTAATCTTAAAGGTTTTTCTTTCGCCGGCTCCCAATTTTACTTCACCACTTACAAAATAATTATCCAAGCCAGAATCATATTCTAATCGCAAGCCCTGTTCTATTTCGATAATATGCTCGCTCCTTATTTCTTCTGGCAGATATTCTTTGACAGTAATAATTCTTGAAGCCGCGTCAGGAGGATTTATCACTAAAATATTCAGCACTATTGAACCCTCGCTAAACCAAGTTTTAATAATTGGCTGATTGGCAACCGTACTGATTAAGGATTTGTTAACATCAATCACGGCCTTAAGCTCTGCTGTTTTGTTGACAATATATTTTAAGTCGCCTGAATCAGTTTGCGATACTGAATAAAGGTCGTCTAAATTATACCCTTGATCTCCGCGCACTGCTTGAATGTCAGAGCTGACGCCGGCCAAAATCGTGTAAAGCGGATCGCTTACTTGGTTAGGCAAAATGCCCAAGCTGTATTTTGTGTTTGCCAAATCCTTGTAAGCGGTTCTGTGGGTGCCGTGATATCCCAGCTCATTTTGCATTTCTAAAAGTTTGCTGTAAATTTTCTTATTTGTAATGGGCCCAACAGGAGCCGTACCCGGAGATACAATAACAGTACCAGTAGATGGGGCTTCTTCTTCAATGGCGGCGGTAAATGTCCTTGAAGCACCCGACGCTTCTGTACCGTAATAAACCACTACCTTAAACCAATAATCGCCGGTATTAGGAACTGTCAGACCTAAATTAGCCGTGTAGTCCTCGCCAACATTAAGATATTTAGCCGCAGAAGCGTAATCAATATCATTGCCTCCGCCGCATTGGTTATCCTGCGATGTTACCACGCACCATTCATACTGATATTCATATCCTGAATTGCCTTCATTGGAAATTGTCACATTAGCGGAAATAGACGGCACAGTCAAATCGCTCATTGAATTGATAATCACTTGGGCCGGCGATCCCTCAACTTCCCAGTAATCATTCAAAGTTAAAGCCGTAGCTCCGCCTAAATCAATACTAACCACTGATTCCCAAACCCCGCAAACAGCGTTAGAAGGCACAATATAAGTGTATTCATAAACGCCTGTTGAAAATTCAGTCATACTATCAGTATCAGCTGTGGCTCGCGAAGCGTCATAAATAGTAATTGTCGGCGTTGTTGAAGCGTTAGCAGGATTGTTTTCATAATCCCAGATAGATAATTTTGCCCGATAAGTTTTTGTGGTTTCCACCTCGCCAACATCAGAAAGTTCAACCGTATAATCTAATTGCTGGGAAGCTCGCAAAGCATCAACAATGCCGTCAACTATATCCAGTTTTGATTCTAAAATATCCAGCTGGTCTAATTTTTCCCGCACATCTTTCACCCTGCCAAACAAAGTATTGGCAGAAGATAAGTCAGCAGGTACGCCGACCAGAGTTTCCAAATCATCAGTATATCCTTTAAGCAAAACAATATCGTCATAAACAGTTGTGCCTGAACTTTCATAGTTAATGTCAGCCCTGACTAAGATAATAGTGTCATAGGCCTGTTTAGCTTTATCAAAAATCGTCTGGCCGGTCTGGGTTCCCCATTTTTCTCTAATGTCTTTGATTCTGCCAAAGACCGTGCTGGCCGAGGATAAATCACCGGGCGCTCCTAATTTGGTTTCCACCTCGTCCACATAGCCAATAATCTCTGCTGCGGTATGAGTATTCCACTTTTCTTTTAAGAGATTAGCTCTGCCAAACAAAGTGTCAGCCGAAACAAGGTCAGTATGCGCTCCAATCTTAATGAGAATAGATTGGGTGTCAGCATAGATTAAATCAATTTTGGCTTCATTGGCGTTAATTTTCGCGATAATAGTTGAAGTGGCAGTGTCAATGTATAATTCAGTTGCCAAATTGCCGCCTTCGGTTAATTCTTTGTGAGTTAATTTGCGCGTGCCATAGTCCCAAATATCTCCAGCCACATCAGCCAGAGAAGTTAAAGTCCTGCCAGTGGTATTAGTATAATTCCAAACCCCGCTAACTATATCTCCTGTCCAGTTCCAAATTTTGTGGATTAAACTATGTTCATGAGACAAAACATATTCATCATTTACAGCAATTGCGTTGTCAAAAGCGTTAGTCAAAGTAATTGTATAAGTACTGCGAACAAAATCCTCAACCACTCTTCTCTCTCCGACATTATCTCCAGACATCATTATCAATTCATAATTATTCCAATGGTCATCTGGGTATTTATTAAGTTCTTCGTCAACAAGATGCAGTGTGTCGCTATCAGCATCGGCTTTGCCGGCAAAATCAAAAGTAGCTTTTCTAACTAATTCCACATCATATTCAATGCTATCTTGGGTTGTTTTGTCAGCTATTTGAGCAATCGTTCCTGATTCTGTTACACCGGGAATATACACTCCGCCATCGCCGATCTGCCGAGAAGTTAATTTGCGAACACCGGAATAACTATTCCAAACAATGTCGCCTAAATTCTGGATTAAATCACCCCCAATACTACTGGTATAATTCCAGACATCAGAGGCAATAGCGGAAATTCGCGAGTTTAAATAATAGCCAAAAGTGCCGGAAACGGCATAGCCGGACTGGGTCTCGCTCCAAACATTTGAAGCGACATTTTCCTCTTGGGCAATATGTTCACCTGCTTCATCAGCAATTTGGCGAGAACTTAATTTTCTGGTGGCAAAAGACCAAACTTTTGAAATAGCATTGCCAGCAGTATCCAAAGAAGCGCCAGTATAACTCCAAGTTGACGAAGCAATTTCCAAAGCTGTTGGCACAATATTTTGCAATGCCTCACCAAAACTGCCCGAAGCCGTGTGTCCGCCTCTTTGCTCGTCCCAAACAGCGTCAGCAATAGTTGAAGATGCCGCAATTTTATTTGCCCAAGAAGCTATATGGAAATCCCCAACACCATAAGCGGTCGGGCTGGAAGCGACAACCGAAGCAGCATAAGTGCCTTCTGCCACTGGCGTGGTCATTGCGTAACGATAAATACCATTGGCAATGTGAGTCATTGAAACGCCGTCAAAACCGGTTACCACACTGCCGTCGCGGTCATAAACTGTTAAAGCAACTGTGGCTGAAGTGCCTGGCGAGCCATCGCCTTGCAGAATCTGCGCGTAAATTGCAGCAGTGGCGTCGCTTGACTCATATTCAGTGCCCAAAACCTTGGCTGTGCCTTCGCTTAACGGCTTGTCTTTTAAAGCAAGCGTCCAATCAATTTTTTCATCCAGAGTAAATTCAAACTCCCTTGAAGGATAGTCTTGGTGGGTGATTGTTAAAGTGTGTGGAGAATAAGTTGTTTCCGTTTCGCTTGTTCCATCAAATCTACCGCGAAATCCCATTTGTGTTGGTATTTGCCCGCTTGCATTTGTTGTTAGTGCCTGAACAATAAACATATCCTTGCTAGTAGGATGTATATTTGCGAAGTAATTAGCACCATAATAATTTCTTGTTACTGTAAGAGTATTGCTCGCAATATTAGTAACTTTCATGTATTCCCCATCAATAAGAATTATATCATTGACAGTAAATTTAGTGCCGTCTGTAACATCAACACCAGTTTCTGTCTTATCTAAAACCTCTGCTAAATTTGCCTCGCTATCTACATAACTAACAAGATTATTATATTGGTCTTTTATAGATACTGACGCCCCTACAATTACGCTCTCTTCTTTGTCTATAATCTTTAAATCAAAAGAATATTTCTCTAAAAGATAGTTGTCTGCACACCCAAAAAGCAACTTGGTTTTATCAAATACAGAATCCAGCATAGTTATACTTGACTGACCAACTGGATTAGTACAGTGATATAACTGAATATCGTTCGTGTTACCTGTTAGTATAACGTTTTTAGCAATGGGATGTACAGGGTAATGAAAAACCACAATTCCATACGTGGCATCCTTAACTGTTAATTTGTTTATAGGAAAAGAAGCCCTTATTCCTATTGAAAACCCATCAAAGATAACATTATCAACTTCACCGCTTACAAGAGTATAATAAAAAGTTAAATCCGATGACGCAGTATCAATATAAAGATTTTTCAGGGTTGCTTTATACTTAAAAATATAACCTGTGCTTCGTAAATATAAGAATCCATTCTCAAATACCATTTCTCCATATTGCCAGTTTGGCCAGGTTAGTATGTGGTGAGTGAGTGAAAAACTTTTCAATTCAAAATATGACCCTGCTGCCGTAGTTAAATTCAATCTACTACCACTTGTCCCTAATTGGAGAGAAACACCAGAATCAACAAAATAACTATTCGCAGCAATTTGTAAATGTGCTTCGCAAAAATAACTTTCTTCTTGTTTATGAAAAACGCCCCAACCGCCAGCTACATCAGCATTATAAATATGTTGAAAAGTGCAAGGGTTTCCAATTGAATCTCCACAGGTTGCGTCGCCAACAACTGTTATTTTATTTGTCCCAGCATTATAAGTTATCGCCGCCTCAACCGAATTTGGCAATACAAAAAATCCGCCTACAAACATTAGGCAAAAAATCATTGCTATTAAAATTTTTGATTTGCTACTTCCCATTTTTTTTAATTTTGCTTGCCAATTTCCTATCCTTTCTATATCCAATTAACACCATCCACAAAAACACCACGATTGGCAAAAACAAAAAATTTGAAATAATTTCTTTTCCCGACTTAGCCGTATAAAACCCGCCAATAATCAAAATCGTTGAAAGGAGAACAGAATAATAAAGTAGGATTTTCCAAAAAATATTTTTTATTTTTTCTTTGTTCATACTTTTGTAATTATACCAAAAAATTAAGGAAAAGTATAGAAAAAATTTATTTTCTATTTCCTTATTATTTCCCAATAGCCACCTTTACTTGACCCTTTCCATTCTATAACTTTTTTCTTTCTCAAATTTTTAATATGATATTTCACCCCATCTATGGTAATATTTATTTGTTTGGCAATTTCTTCTTTATTAATCTTTGGATCTTGCCCAATAAAAGTAAGGATTTTATCATCAGTTTTGGGGGTAGTTTTGGGGGTAGTTTTGGGTCTATAAAAAATAATCCTAAAAAATCTTTCAGGATTTTTGGCAAATAATAAAATTCCCGCGTTATTTAATCTGAATTTTTTATTTACAACAATTCCCAAAGAAAGATTGATTAGAATTTCTTTGTCAGAAAGCGATTTTGATATTTTATCCTTCGTTAAATACTTTTTAAATTTTTCTGCGTCGAAATCCTGAGGAAATCTAAAATTTTTATTTATCTGCTCGTCAAACCTTATCTTTCCCTCGCCAACCGCAAAATCCAATATCTCGTCCCTTGTCATTTTCTGTGAATTCGCTCCCTGCCTTAAATAAAATCCTTGCGAACATTTGTATGGCTTGTCTTTTCCTTCTTTAATATTAATTATTAAAATATTCTCAAATTCTTTCAAATTAATTTTAATTGACGGATCGCAATTTCTGGCAATGTCCTGAATTTGCGATTTTAGTCTATTGGTTATATTAATGCCTTTTACTTTTCCTTTGTCATCCACGCCCAAAAATATCCTGCCGCCGTTGGAGTTGGCAAAAGCGATAATTTCTTTATCAATACTGCCAACGCTTTCCTTAAATTCTATCTTCAATCCCTCGC
>DAOWLG010000057.1 GCA_030643485.1 Candidatus Nealsoniibacteriota bacterium
CCACGCCCAAAAATATCCTGCCGCCGTTGGAGTTGGCAAAAGCGATAATTTCTTTATCAATACTGCCAACGCTTTCCTTAAATTCTATCTTCAATCCCTCGCCTTGCTGTAAAATAAATTTTAGTTCTTTTTTGCTCATTTTCCCTGAACGCGTTCGGCTTGAAATCCAAAACATATATTTTATTAGACCTAATTTGTAAAATATCAATATGCCCGCTTATGCCCATATCCAAATTTTTCTCCCAAAACCAGACAGGAACTTCACAGGCGATAGTTGAAGAATCATTAACAAGCATAAAGTTTTCCACTACCGAATGCCTTTGAGAATTAATGTCGCAGGATTTCAAGGCAAAACCAGCTAATCGGCAGGCATTATTATACCTGCTTTCTTTTTTAATACCGACTTCAATTTTTGTTTGTGAGCATCTGTTTTCAATGTCATTAAAAAATTCAGGACACCCTTTCTCAAATTTTTTTATGTAGGTTGCTAAAGAAGAAAAATTATTATTCCCGCAAAATATTTCTAATTTTGGTTTATGGTATTTAAAATTATAAGCCAAGTCATTATGCTTAAAAGTTTTACTGATTAAAATCGCTTGGTCATAATTTTTTACTACTTGCGGCCTGATTTTGTAATATGTGCAGATATTTTTTAATTCTTTCAGCCATTGGCTGACAGAACTCTTGGAAATTTTAACCTTAAACCTTCTGTTGGTGAGTTTGGCTGATTCTTCCAAAGTATTGCCAAGATTATAATAGCTAACAGCACTTACAATAACTTTTGGACCGTAAGTTTTGTGAGGAAGCTTGCTGCCGATAAATCCTTTTTCGCAATCTTTACAATAATAAAATTGCCTAAAACCAAACTTAGTTTTCCTTCTGCCTTTTTTAATTATATTTTGGCTTCCGCAATTTGAACACTTCATTTTATTTCTTTATTAAATCTTCAGGAAAAGAATATAATGACGGTTTTTTGATAATAATTTTATAAACATTTTCCAGAAAGTCACCGCTAAAAAAGCACCGCAAAATATGGAGTTTTGTCTCCATCGGGGGCTTTTTCTTTTTTAATGTGTAAATTTGCTCCGTCAATATACGCAAAATTGTTTTTTTATTTTTCATATTCTAGATTCTAAATTTTATTTTTCAACAATTTCCCAATGCCCGCCCCTTGCCGGACCAATTCTTTTTAGCAATCCTTTTTGTTTCAGTTTTGAGATATTATTTTTAGTGTTTCTAAGATTTATATTAAGCAAATAAGACAATTTTTCCGCAGTTGTTTGAGGATCTTTTTTTATCTCTTCCAACGCTGCTTTTTCGTTTTTAGACAATAACTTTATGGTGTCTTCTATGGTGTCTTCTATGGTGTCTTTTATGGATTTTTCAGCCATTTTCAAATAAGCTCTGGTCGGCTTAAAAACAATATAGAAATGAGTGTCTGTGAACCTTATTCTTGGAAAAGGCGCTTGTTCTTTTCTGCAATACTCCTTCATTCTTTCCATGCCAGACCCAAGTTTTTCTCCAAAATGTATTCTTGAAAATAATTTGGCGATAATTTTGTTGCGTCTAAATACGGTCTCCCCTAAAATAAATCTTTTAGGTTTAATCCAGATATTTTCTATTTGGATTCTGTCAGGAAAAAATTTCAAAATATTATTATGCCCGTGTTCAAAATAATCCTTGTGCATTACAGAATTAATCACCGCTTCTCTGATTGCCTCAAAAGGATATTCGTAAATATTTTCCCTTTGCGGTTTCCCTGTAAATTTATAAGCCACTTTAGCGTATAATTTAACAAAATCCATTACTTTTTCTACAATTTCAAACAAACTCCCAGTGATTTCTTTTCTGTCAATTATATCTGCACCTCCCTTATCTTTGAATAAAGCCACTGTAAATACTGACCAAGAAATAAATTTTTGGGGCTCTTCAGCAAAAAATAATACTCCCGCGTTATTGAATAATAGTTTTTCTTTTTCTTTTTTAACTGCTCCGAGATTAAATAATATTTTTTCTCTACTTAATGCTTTTGATAAATCGCCCAATCTTAAAAAATCATTTAATTTTTTTACACTAAAATCTTTAGGAAAATTAAATTCTTTATTTATCTGCTCGTCAAACCTTATTTTTCCCTCGCCAATCGCAAAATCCAATATCTCATCCCTGCTCATTTTCTGCGAGTTCGCACCTTGTCTTAAATAAAATCCAGAAGAACATTTGCAAGGTTTGTCTTTTCCTTCTTCCACATTAATTATTAAAACCTTTTCAAATTCTTCCAAATTAATTCTGATTTGCGGATCGCAATTCCTCGCAATATCCTGAATTTGCGATTTTAGTTTATTGGTTATATTAATGCCTTTTACTTTTCCTTTGTCATCCACGCCCAAAAATATCCTGCCGCCGTTGGAGTTGGCAAAAGCGATAATTTCTTTATCAATACTGCCAACGCTTTCCTTAAATTCTATCTTCAATCCCTCGC
>DAOWLG010000046.1 GCA_030643485.1 Candidatus Nealsoniibacteriota bacterium
ATAGTTATCTACACAGACGGCGGGTCGCGGGGGAATCCGGGTCCCGCGGCAATAGGCGTGGTAATATCAAACAAAAAAGGGGAGATAATGAAAGAATATTCACAGTATTTAGGTAAAGCGACCAATAATGAGGCGGAATATCAGGCAGTGATTTTTGCCCTAAAAAAAATAAAAGCCCTTTTCGGAAAAAGGGTTGCCAAGACATTGGAAATTGAAATAAATTCCGACTCTGAACTTTTGGTAAAACAATTAAACGGTGAATATAAGGTCTTGGACCAAAAAATTCAGCCATTGTTTTTGAAAATCTGGAATGAGAGATTGGATTTTGGTGTGATAAAATTCAGGCAAATTCCGCGTGAAAAGAATAAAGAAGCGGACCGACTGGCAAATGAAGCATTGGACGCGCAATCTAATACTAAAAAATTATTTTGATTTAATTATTTTTTCAAACTCTTCTTTTTCAATAGTTTCTTTTTGTATCAGGGTCTTGGCGATTTTCTCCAGGAGTTTTTTATTTTTGGTTAGGATTTTTTTTGCTCGGGTTTGCGCTTCTTTAATGAATTTTTTTACTTCGTTGTCAATTTCCGTTGCTATTTTTTCGGAATAATTTCTTTGCTCGGAAATTTCCTTGCCCAAAAATACCATTTCTTCTTTTTCTCCCCAGGAAATCGGACCCAAAGAAGACATTCCATATTCTTTTACTAATTTTCTGGCAATTTCCGAAACCCTTTCCAAGTCGTTTGCGGCTCCGGTAGTAATTTCGTTAAATTTTAATTCTTCCGCGCAATATCCGCCAAGCAGGACCGCCATTTCTGCCAGGAATTCTGCCCTTGTTTTCATCTTTTTATCTTCTGACGGCATTTTCAAAGTGTAGCCGGCCGCTTGTCCACGGGCAATAATAGAGATTTTTCTGATTGGTTCGGTTTCTTCAATTAGAGAAGAAACCAAAGCATGGCCCGCTTCATGATATGCGGTTATTTTTTTTTCTTTTTTTGAAAGAATATAAGATTTTCTTTCCGGACCTAATAAAACCTTTTCAATTGATTCCAAAAATTCCTGCTGGTCAACCTGTTTTTTATTTCTTCTCGCCGCCAGAATTGCCGCTTCGTTAACGACATTGGCTAAATCGGCTCCGGAAAAGCCCGGGGTTCGCTCAGCAGTTTCTCTTAAATCAACATCTATTCCTAATGGTTTTCCTTTGCAATGAATTTTTAAGATGTCTTCTCTGCCGTCAATATCCGGAAGATATAAGGTTATTCTTCTGTCAAATCTTCCCGGACGGAGAAGAGCCGGGTCCAGGACATCAGGGCGATTTGTTGCGGCAAAAACCAAAGTAGTTGATTCTCTTTCAAATCCGTCCATTTCTACCAGTATTTGATTCAGGGTTTGTTCTCTTTCATCATGGCCTCCGCCAATTCCCGCTCCTCTGGTTCGGCCTATGGCATCTAATTCATCAATGAAAATTATACTGGGTTGCTGCTTTTTGGCTTCCTGAAAAAGCGATCTTACCCTGCTTGACCCAACTCCTACAAACATTTCAATGAATTCTGAACCGGAAATAGAAAGAAAAGGGACGCCCGCTTCTGTTGCTACCGCGCGCGCCAATAAAGTTTTCCCGGTGCCCGGGGGGCCCATCAATAAGACGCCTCTGGGAATTCTTGCGCCCATTTGTAAATACTTTTTTGGGTTTTTTAAGAAATCCACTATTTCTTTTAATTCCTCTTTTGCTTCTTTTAGGCCTGCCACATCCTGAAAAGTAATTTTTTCTTTAGGCGCGCCTTCGGCTCCGAAAAGTCGGGCTTTTGCTTTGCCGAAATTAAATGCTTGCATTGCTCCGGTTTTTGCTTGGCGGAAAATTAATAAGAAGAATAAGCCAAAGATTAATAAAGGAAGAAGAAGTATAAAAAGTATACCAAACGAAGAGGCAAATTCTTTTTTTTCTTTTGGCTCTATTTTTATCTTTTCAAATTTTTTTTGTTCTACTCCGTAATAATTTATTAATAATTCAGACAGGGCTAATTCCTGCTCTTTGCGGGAAATAACTTTTTCATCATCCTGATAGATAATAGAGAGTTCGCTATTAGAGAAAATAGTGATTGCTTTAATTTTTTCATTTTGAATATCTCTGGCGAGTTGGGTAAGGGAAATTTCTTTTTTTAATTCTTGCGGAGAGGAAAATAAAGCAAAAATACCTGATATAGTCAGAAAAATTAGCAGGATAAATACAAAATTCTTAACTAAATTGTTTATGTTTTTGTGTTGTTTTCGTTTCACAGTTTCATTTTTAATAACATTTTATGTTCTTTTGGTTCCATAGATAAAATTTGAAAATCATAATTTTTTCCGATTTTTAGTTTTTCTTCCATTTTTTTCTTTGTTCCGAATTCAGAAATATGGCATAATGCCTGAATTTTTGTGGGAATTTGGATAAGCGATCCAAAAGCGTTTAATTTTACCACCTTGCCTTTTACAATATCTTGTTTTTTATATTTTTTTTCAATATCTTCCCAGGGATCTTTTTTTAACGCCTTTAATGAAAGGAAAACCCTGCCTTCATTTAATTTAATAATTTTTGCCTTAACTGTTTGACCGCTCTTTAAGACTTGGTTCGGGTCCTCAATTAATTGCCAATCAAATTCAGAAATATGAATTAACCCTTCTATTTCCTGTATTTTTTCTTCTTTTTTATCTTCATCTTTGGTCTTTGTTTTTTCTTTTGCAGGTTGTTGCGGTAAAGAAAATCTTAGAAACGCGCCGAAATTAACTATTTTACTGATTTTTCCTTCCACAATATCGCCTACTTTGTAATTTATTAGGAGTTTTTCAATATTTTCTAATTCTTTGGCTTTCTCAGATAAAATAATTTTTTCCTGTTGTGGCATAAGTTCTGATATTTTGACTTCCATTTCTTTTCCTATAAATTTTTGGAGTTCTCTTAAAATATCTTTTTGTTCTCCTTTTTGCAGTTCAGAATAATGAGAAAGAGAAAGTTGAGACGCGGGCAAAAAGCCTGCTACTCTTTTGTATTCGGCTAAAAGTCCTCCCTTATTTGCCCCCAAGATTTTAATTTTTACGGTTTTTTTAGATGTTTTTTTCTGATGTAGTTCTCCCCATATTATTTCTTTATTTGCTTTAGACAGAGAAAGTTCTATGTATCCATTTTCATTTTCTAAGTCAACTATTTTAGCAAAGACCTTGTCTCCTTTTTTTAAGTTTTCTAATTCGCTTTTTGCTTCATAAAATTCTTTTCCATAAATTATTCCGGTTCCCTGAATTCCTAAGTCAACAAAAACACTGGACCGTCCTATGCCTATTATTTTACCTTGTACAGTTTCCTCTAATTTTAGGGGATTTGGCAGATTATTTTTTTGTTTAATTGGAATACTTATCATATATCATACTTTACACTAAATTTTAAGAATTTACAAGTGGGGTGTTGAGTTTTTATTGAGTTTGTTGTATTATTTAAGTAGAATAATGAATATCACTTGGTATGGTCAAACTTGTTTTCAGATTGTTGCCCAAAAAGCAAAAGACATTTTTGTAAAAATAATTATTGATCCCTTGGAACAAGGAATTGGTTTAAGATTGCCAAAATTAGAAGCGGATATTTTATTGGAATCTTGTCCAAACCGAAACTATAGCGATGTCAAAGGAGATGCGTTTTTAATCACCGGTCCCGGGGAATACGAAATAAAAGATGTATTTATTCAAGGAATTAAATTTTTTGATTTAGAGAAAAAAACCTTTACTATCTATACTATTGAGACAGAGGATATAAAAATCTGCCATTTAGGGAGGTTAAGTAGCAAGGAATTAGATAACGGAATTTTAGAAAAAATTGGAAATATAGATATTTTAATGATTCCGGTTGGTGACGGGGACGCGCTTTCGGGCCAGGAAGCCACAAAGATTATCAATCAAATTGGACCTAAATTAGTTATTCCTATGTATTATCAAATTCCAAAATTAAGTAAGTCGCTTAAATTGGAAACAGTTGATAAGTTTTTGAAAGCAATGGGTAAGAAATCCATAGAGCCGCAGAATAAGTTTTCCATTAAAAAGAAATTTTTGCCCAAAGACGGGCTGGAAATAGTGGTGTTAGAACCATAAAATATGAAACATAATAAAAAGTCCAAAATACTTATTATAGAAGACGAAGAAATTTTAGCGGAAATGTACAAAGATAAATTTCTTGAAGCTGGCTTTGATGTATTTTCAGTTTTTAACGCCGAAGATGGTTTAATTTTAGCAAAAAAAGAAAAACCGGATTTAATTATTTTAGATATTATTCTTCCCAGAGAAAATGGTATTTCTTTTTTAAGAAAATTAAGAGAAGAAAAGGATATTTTTTCTATTCCAGTTGTTGTCTTGTCTAATTACGATGATCCTTTGACTAAAAAAGAAGCCAAGCAACTTAAAGCCAAGGATTATTTAATAAAAACCGATTTTACCCCTGCTCAACTTATTAAAAGAATAAAGAAATATTTATGAACATAAAAAAATTTATCCCATTATTTTTAATTAGTTGGTATCATTTTTGTTTGGCGGCGTTTGCCGTTTTTTTGTATAGATTTCCTTCTTACAAGATGCGAGGCAAGGCAAAAAAAATAAAAGTAATAGGTATAACAGGCACTAACGGGAAAACAACAGTAGTCCACTTAACTGCTAAAATTTTAGAAAGCGCTGGCTATAAAGTTGCTTCAATTTCTTCAATTAAATTTCAAATTGGACAAAAGGAATGGAAAAATACATTGAAAATGACTATGCCTGGCCGTTTCAAATTGCAAAGATTTTTAAGACAGGCAGTTGATGTTGGCTGTGATTATGCGGTATTAGAAGTTACTTCCGAAGGCATAAGACAACATCGGCACAGATTTATTGATTTTGATGTTGCAGTATTTACGAATTTAACTCCGGAACATATTGAGGCACACCGCGGATTTGAAAATTATCGGGTAGCCAAAGGGAAACTTTTTCAAGCAACAAAAGGAATTCATATTATGAATTTAGATGATAAAAATATAGAGTATTTTTTGAAATTTTCGGCTAATAAAAAATACGCGTTTACAACTGGACGAGACCCGTTCTCGTCCGTGCACGGACGAGAACGGGTCTCGTCCAAGCTTCAAATTATAAAAGCCCAAGGTTGCCAATTATTAAATAATGGCGTAAAATTTTCTGTAAATGGCGCAGAATTTAATCTAAACCTTTTGGGAAAATTTAATATATATAATGCTTTAGCGGCAATTTGTATTGCTTTGTCGCAGGACATTGATTTGGAAACTTGCAGAGCCGCTTTAGAAAAAATAAAAGGAATTTCTGGTAGAATGGAAATTGTTATGAAAGAGCCGTTTATAGTGATAGTGGATTACGCGCACACGCCCGACGCACTTCAAAAAGTGTATGAGACATTTTTTGAAATTTTTAATGACCAAAAATCTAAAATGATATGTGTTTTAGGAAGCACTGGTGGCGGGAGGGATAAATGGAAAAGACAGGAAATAGGAAAAATCGCTGCCCAATACTGCGATGAGATTATTTTAACCAACGAAGACCCGTATGACGAAAATCCTTTTTCAATTTTAGAAGAAATTGAAAAAGGATTTTCGCAAATTCCAAATTCCAAATTCCAAATTCCAAATCATAGAAAAATATTAGACAGAAAAAAAGCAATTAGAATGGCACTAACTTTAGCAAACTCGGGCGATGTAGTAATTATCACCGGCAAAGGCGGTGAACCCTGGATGTGCGTCAAACGCGGCAAAAAAATCCCCTGGAACGACCGAGAAATCGTCAAACAAGAATTTCAAAAATAAATTGTGAATTAAGAGAGAGAGAGAGAGAGTAATCGCTCGCCGTGTTTTGAATTTAATAAAATTTTATTACAAAAACGCTAATTCAAGATTTAGATATTTATACCTTAGCGAATCAAGGTTTTCGAGCGAAGCGAGAAGTTCTTATTTTTGATAGCGTTTTTTATTTTTGCTTGTTGTATAATACAATAATGCTAATTTACGATATTATTCCCCAATCTAATCTTATAAAAGCAGATATTTCCATAGAGGAATGAATTTAGTATTTATTCCTTTCATTACTTTTTTCCCTTCAAAGTTTTTAGTAATAACTAACAATTTTTTAGACCTTAAATATTTTACTGCTAAAAGATTATTTTTAATTTCTGGTTTTTCATTAGTATATTTTATCTCAATAGGGATATTTTGATGATAAAAATCAATTTCCGTATATTTTTTCCAAAACCATTTAGCATTTAAATGAGAACAGACCAAATTTTCAGCTAAGAACGGAATTTGATTTAATAGTTCCTTTTCAGAATCCATAAATCCGGCAGCTAAATTTACAGTTCCTAAATATGCCTTCTTTAATTTTCTTGCTCTGGCTATAGGACTGCCCCGAAAATTATAAATAAGGTTAATTAAAAATGATTTTTCTAAATAGCCAACATATTTTGAGACCGTTTGATAACTTATACCCAGAGACGAAGCCAAAGACCGATATTCCAAAAGCATTCCTGGTTTTTGGGCAATTAAAGAAAGGATACTTTTCAAGACCTCTGGTTCGCCAACATCATAGACCTTAGGAATATCATAGAAAATAACCTTATCTACAATTGAGTTAATATATTTTTTAATTTTCAGGAAGTCATTTTCTTTAATAATTTCTGGCAAAGAACCGGAAAGAAAATATTTATTAAGTTCTTTTTTTAGAGTGAGTTGTTGAAGATTAAGATTTTCAATTTTTATTCCTTTCAGATAAAGAAATTCTTTGAAATTCAAAGGTTTAAGTTCAAATTCATAAATTCTGCCAGCCAAACTTTCTTTTGTCTTTTTCAAATAAATACTTGATGAACCGGAAATAAAAAACTTAATCCTTTTTTTTAGGTCATAGTATCTTTTTAAGATAACCTGCCAGTTTTTTAGATGATTAACCTCATCAAAAAAGATATAGACATTTTTTAACTCATCTTTGAGAATTTCGTTTTCGTAGATTTCAATAACTTTTTCAATAATTTCCGGGTCTTTACCTAAAATTTCATCAAAAGAAAAATAGAGAATTCTTTTCGGAGGAATTCTTTTAAGTAATTTTTCAATCGTTTGTAAAAGAAGCACAGTTTTGCCAGTTCTTCTCATTCCTAAAACAGCGATTATTTGAGAATCATCACGATATTTCCAGAGTTCTTTTAGAAGAAATCTATTTTGATAATCTTTAATCTCTTCTATCTCTTTTTTCTCCCACCAAGGATTTTGTTTAATAATTCTTTCAAGTAAAGTCATATTTTTTAGTAGTTATACTTTTATCTTTATATTACTTTTAGTTAATATGTTGTCAAGACCTATTTTGTGGATA
>DAOWLG010000062.1 GCA_030643485.1 Candidatus Nealsoniibacteriota bacterium
AAATCAACAGAAGAATACTGGAATGTTTGGGCTATTTAACACCTGCTGAAGCACTTAAGAAATACAGAAAAACAAAAAAACGCTGATGCGTTTTTAGAAAAATTAATTATGTGAGTGTTCGAATTGAGCCTGTTCGGTGGGGTTTAAGAACCATCTACATTATAGCACGCCCTTTTAATTTGTCAACCCCCCCAACATTTTTTACCTTCCAATTTTATAAATTTTTGCGTTGTTTAACAAATAAATTGTTTTTCCGTTTTCGGAAACAGAGAAGTCCAGAAGATTGTCAAATTTTTCGCTGATGAATTGTTTTAGAATTTTTCCATCTTTATTTAGTATAATAACTCTTTTTTCACAAGGTTCTAAAATATAAAGTTCAGACAGGGCAGGGGAGAATAATATTTTTTCAGGACTTTTAATTTCAGGAAAGAAATTGAATTCCAGAGTTTCCTGATATTTACCGGCATAATAACGATCAATTTTGTTTTCAGAATTCAAAACCCAGATGCTTGCGCCAGCTGCTATGGATTTAGCGTTGTTTAATAATTTTTTTTCCAGCCAAATCTTGGGCTTGCCCCATTCTAAATTTTTAGAATGGGGATATTTTATTATTCTGCCTGAGGAGTGCGCTTGCCCTGAACTTGTTGAAGGGTCAAGAAAATATAGATTAGAATAATAAACACAAAAAGCATTTGGCTCAAAATCTGATAAAGCATTTTCAAGGATTATTTCTTGTTCAATAGAGCCATTTTTTAATTTCAATAGTTTATTTGGTCCTACAAAAGCCAATATAGAGTTTTTCCAGGGCGTTGCCAAATTGTATTTTTTGCGGATAGATAAAATTTTAGGTTCAGTTCCATTTTCAACTATAATCGGTTCATCAATTCTTTGTATTTTATTCAGAGGGTCTAATTGCGCCTCAATTGATTTTTTTATTGAAAGCGCGTCAAAGGCGATGTCCGACATCGCCATCTCTTTTGCAGTTAGGAGCAGAATTTCTTTCCAGGCGTCTTGCAGTAAAATCCGCGCTTCATCTTCTTTTTTAATAATTAAGAAACTCTCTGCCTGGGTTATTTTTGTTTTTATTTCCTCCAAATGTTGTTCTGTTTTTTGGATTTCTTTTTCTTTTTCCTGTTTGAAAATAAAAGAACCAAGAGCCAAAAGCAAGACAAAAACAATTATCAAAACAAAATTTTTATTAAAAATAAGTTGTTTAAGATTTTTTACTGTCATTGCGAGGGTATTCCCTTTGTCCTGACGAGGAGCCCCTTTTTTGTCCTGACGAGGAGCCCCTTCTCTGTCATTACGAGGAGGCGTTAGCCGACGAAGCAATCCCTTTGCCTTAATTAGATTGCTTCGGCTTCGTCTCGCAATGACAAATAGGATCGCTCGGCAGGACGATATGTATGCGTTAATTTTTGAGGACTTAAATTCAAAAATTTCTTTTCGTTCTTTTAATTTAGATATAGAGAAAGGCGTTTCATTGATTTGATTTTCTAAGGCGATGAAAAGAAAAACCCCTGAATTTTTAGAAAGAGCATTTTTGTATCTTTTGAGAATTTTGTTTAATTTCTTTTTTTCAGATTCAGCGATTTGTCCTAAAATGTTTTCTTTTTCAAAAACAGGGGAAATTTCTTTTGTTAAGACCGCAATTCTGTCCTGCTCAGATAATTCACCCGTGGCAATGTCTCCAAAAAATTTTTGCGTTGCCAAAACTTTATTTTTAGAAATCGGGATAAACAAAGAAGGGGCGTCTTTTTTATTTGATTCTAAATTTTGAGAAATATCCGAAACCTGTCCTTCTCTTATTAGAAAAATTTTAACTTCTCCTGTTTTAGCAAAATTCAATTCCCATTTGACTTTTTTTCCAGGTGGAGAAAGATTCAAATGGTTTTGACTGGAAGGAATTAAATTTAATACAGCAAGGTTTAGATTGGCGAGCAAACTGGTCTCACCTTCCTTAATTTTGTCTTGTAAGAAATTATTTGCGGTTTTCAAACTTTCTTTAAGATTTTTTTCAGGATTTGGTTTCACTCCTTTTTTAGAAGGATGGTAAAATTTTGTTTTAATGTTTTGAGCCAAATCATCTAAAAGTCCTGCATTTTGAATAGAGGTATCATTTACTTCGCCCACGATGTATAAATTTCCTAATTTTTTTTCCCTTATATTTTCCGGCTCATAACAAAAACTATCAAAGACCTTGCCTTTTTCATTACTAACCTGAAAATGAAATTCAAAAATTTTCATATTATTCTATTATATCCTTTTTTTCTTAAAACAAAAATGGTATACTATAAATAATAAGGTTTGGGCAATTGGCTCAGTGGTAGAGCGTTCGCTTCACATGCGAGAGGTCGCAGGTTCAATCCCTGCATTGCCCACAAAAAAAACAATATGGAAATTTCACAAACCCAAGTCATAAAAACTATTTCAAAACAATATCCGTGCCTGGAAGAAATTTTAGAAGAATATTCTAAAGAAACGGATAAAAAAGTATCCAATAATAATTCTGATACTGTTTTTGGATTTTGGATGCAAACCTTGGCTGACCTACAATTATTAGATTTAGAATTATCTGGATTGACTACATCTTACAAAATTAACTCAATAAACCGCACTGTTAAATTTAATAATGATGAAAAATATATTAGAAATCGTATTGCCCATTTAGATTTAATAAAAGGAAAACCAACACTTTATTCATTTATTACAGATTTGTTTGGCGATACTAATGCTTACGCTTTTCATAACCTATATCCATATAAAGGTAAATTTTATCCGAGAGTGGTAAGAACTTTAATAAATGCTTTTAATCTTACACCAGGCGATGTAATTTTAGATCCCTATAATGGTTGCGGGACAACAACCCATGAGGCGTCTTTGATGGGTATAAATAGCATAGGGTTGGATATAAACCCTATTGGTAATATTATTTCAGAACTTAAAAATGAATTGCCGTTTGTGTCTGAAAAAGAATTTGACAAACTTTTATTGAAAGACCTTCAAAAAATATACAAACTTTTAGAAAATAGAAAACGCACCCATAAAAATTTAACGATGTATAAACTAATGTTAATGATTTATTTTGATACTCTTGATGCTTTTACCAGAACAAGTAGATATAATCGCAAAGGGAAAATTGGTTTATTTGTAGAAAAGTTTAACTATATTAAGGGTTGCCATTACAAAATCAAAGAATTTTTGAAAAAATTTAATATAGAGATTAAAAAGGCAAAAATTCAAAAAGGCAATGTCTTAGATTTACAAAAGGCAGACATTAAAAAAAATTCAATTGATGCAATTATAACTAGTCCTCCTTATTATTTTTCTCTCGATTATGTAGGTAAAGATGAAATTGCTTATAAATACTTAAACGAAATTGGCTTCCTTAAAGAAACAATGCCTGAGATAAAAAATTTATATCTTGGTATGCGGATAAGAGATAATCTAAAAGACAAGAAAATACTTGAAAATAAAGTGATAACATATTTTGATGATTTAAAAAAGTCAGTTTTTGAAATGGCTAATGTTCTAAAAAAGAGAGGTAAAATTGCTATTGTAGTTGGAGATAGTACTATCTATTCTAAAAAATTGCCCACTACTAAAAAAACTCATAATTATGCCAAAGACGCAGGGCTAAAGCATATTAAAACTATATTTAATCCGCTTCTTGGTGCTCGTAATAGAGCTATTCGAGGAGAAAGCATTTTGATTTATGAAAAGTAAAAATATAACAAAAAGAAATATTTTATGTATCAAAAACAAAGAGAAATTAGATTTGGGACATTTGCTTTTGTATAAACCATATAAAAATATTATTTTGAATTTGCACGAATTGGCTACAAAAATAGAAGTAAAAGATTTTGATCCGGTAGCCAAAGTATATAATGGTTTATTAAGCACGCCAAAAGATATTAGAGAATATTACGAGGCGTTACTTGGTGTAACTTCTTTTTATCAACATAGTCAAGGCGGAAAAGGAAAATATATTGAGAAAAAATTTTCTTCATCGTTTGAAAACTGTGCAACAAGCATAGAGTTAGATAAATTTTTTCTGTGGTTAGAATTTCCAAAAATTTATAAAAAGAAAGGTATTTTTACTTTCCAGGGATTATCAAGCACGGAAAAAGAAAGATTGCGAGATACGAAATGGAATTGGTTAGGTAGGGATAGTGCTGAAATTGATCTGGGAAGTATTCATAGAAAAAGTAAAACTATTACCGTGATTGAAATAAAAAATAGAGTAGACACGGGTGGTTCAGCGGCAAGAAGAGAAATCTGGACATCAAAAAAATTTGAAATATGGATTGATTATATTTTGAATAATACAAAAATTTTTGAAAAACAAAAAGAAAAATATACTTTTTTAGAATTATTAAAATATTTCGGAATTAATAATTTTGAAATGTATATCGGAATTTTATTTGATAAACAAGATAGTCCTGCCAATTTAGATTCCGATAAGAAAAATGGTTTTTATTCATCTAGCAAAGAAGGATATAATTATCTCAAAAGAAAAATAGAAAAAAATAATAATTGTAGATCCCTTATTAGTGATGATAAAAATCTTGTAATAAAATTCAAACACAATAGATACAAGTCAATAAGCATTATTGTTGGAGCATTGTATGGCAATGAGATTTCTAAAAAATTATTTAGAAAAGATTTTTCGATATCAGATTTGCTTTTATTGAAATATGATGATATGTGGTTATTTCAACTTTTAGCCATAGAGGAGAGGACAATTTTATTAAAAAGAAATAAGAATTTTTCCACAATTTTGATGTTTATTATTAATAGCGATTATAATATTAGGGCTGTTTATAGTCGGTTCATAAAGTCAGAGGGCAGTTTTAATATTTTAGAAAAATTAGTTAGTGATTTAAGTAAAAAATACTCTAAGAAATTTTCTAATAATTTAATTCCTGAAGATAGGGAAAAAGAGAATTATTTATCTGATATTATTCAATTTTTAGCTGCGAGTGAATCGTAGTTTTTCTATGTCTAATATTATTTTTCAATATCTGCAATGGCATTTTATTGATCAAACAAAGGCGATTTTGCGCGCTTGGAAAAATTTTCTTTTGTTTAACCTGAATTATTGGTCTATTGCCCTGCTTTTGAAAACCCTGTTTTCTCCTTGGCGAAAATACCGCTATTCTTATGGCAGGGGATTTGATATAAAAAGATTTTTTGAGACATTTTCTTTTAATGTTATTTCCCGGGCAATGGGAGTAATAATGCGAAGCATTTTGATTTTTATCGGAATTCTTACTGAAATTTTTATTTTTTTTATCGGAATTATTATATTTTTAGGATGGTTAATACTGCCCATCCTTTTAATTTTGGGAATTTATTATGGCTTCAGAATTTAATTTTGATATAAAACAAGCAAGGATTTATGAAGCGGTGCAATGGGCAAGGCACCCGGTTTTCAGGTGGGC
>DAOWLG010000058.1 GCA_030643485.1 Candidatus Nealsoniibacteriota bacterium
AAGGGCTATGATATCAGCTGGTCTGCTTACAGTTCTATTCATCATAATTTTTCTCTCCCTTTCACTGAAATTAAAGAATTAACTGAAATTGTCAAAAATTACGATACAATTATGCTGCATAACTGCGAGAGAAAATATATAAATGTTTTAAGACATATTTGCTATAATAAAAACTTCCAAAACAAAACAAAATATAACTTTCTCAAAAAAATAAGAATAATAACAATAATCAAACCAAAAAGATTTCTTGACAATCTAACGGCTCTTTTTGTAACTATATTCGCTCTTTTTTATTTTTCTATTTCAAAAAGAAAGGTCGGCATCTGGACCGGCGGCGCTGATAAAATTTTTCCGGGAACCGATTGCGGCTTTCGTTTGGTTAATCTCTACCAGGCCCTAAGGAAAAACAAAATAAAATTTGTTGAATTCGCGGCAAATAATTCTTGGAAAAATACTTTTAAAAATCTGCTGTTCAGAAAACGGTTCGTAATTTACTATCCATCAATAAAATATTTTCTGTCATTTCTTATTCCAACCCAAGAAAAATTAAAGCCAAAGTCAATATATAACTCGGTCCTATTATCTTATGATTTTCATAATCAACTGCTCTTAAGGGTCATTCCTATCTTGGAATTTATCTATAAATTAATCGGTCTTAAAACATTATGGATTAGGGCTTTTGGCTTAGGCAACGCGGAATTAGTTATAGCCGCCAAGTCAGCCGGAATAAAAACCGTAGGAATGATGCACGGACTCAGCACAAAAATAAATACTGTTAATGAGTTTGTGCCGGCTTATAGTTCGCCTAAAAAACTGGGATCCGATGTCTACGGAGTATGGAGTCCCTGGTTTGAGCAGTATTTTAAGAAAAATAGTAAAATTATTGCTTTGGAATCAATTAAATATGCCGGGCTATTGAGGCCGTATATTCTTCAGCGCAAAATTTCTGGAAAAGAAGAAAAAAGGGAAGACAAAATTCGTCTCTTTCTTATATCAGAACCGCTTACCGATCCAAAAGAAATTGTTCCCTATTTTAAACCCCTGACAAAAGACAAACGTTTTTCTTTGGCAATCAAGCTGCGGCCGATTCCTCCAGACCGGTTTTATAACAACCTTATTAAAATCTTTCCGGAAGCAAAATTCTGGCCAAAGTATAAGGGAAATATCTTTGAAGACGGCAAAAACGCGGATGTATTTATTGGTTCCTATAGCACCGCTGTTCTGGAAGCCAGCCTGCTTGGTAAATTATCTATCCTTGTAAAAACCAAAAAATGGGGAGATTATTTTGAAATGAAGGACTGGATACCGGAAGCAAAAATACTGGTAGAAAAACCCGAAGAAATCGTTGAAAACATTTTAACCCGCCTTCAACAAGAAAACAAACTTAAAACTGCTGAAAAAATCAAAACTCGATTTTTTGGAGAAAATAAAAACGGCGCTGCCTGGGCCGTCAAAGAACTTACTCTATGATCAAAACAATGATTTTTTCTTTTCTGAAAATTAAAACCCGGATTTATCAATTTTTAAGAAAGACCCAAAAATATACCGGCACCGACAACGTCTATTTGGCCAAAGGCGAATTTTGGCTAACGTCCGGACAGATTATCTCTTTGGTTCCGGCTTTTTTATTAGCCGTTGCTTTCGCTAATTTAATTCCCAAAGAGACATACGGTCTTTATAAATATGTTCTTTCTATCTTCGGAATTTTAGGGGTCTTCACCCTCTCTAATATGGGAATAGCGGTTCTCCGGGCAATTGCTCAAGGATATGAAGGATCTCTTATTCCGGCCTTTAAAACCAAAATCCGCTGGGGAATATTGGGAGGAATAGTTTGTCTGGGATTAGCCGGTTATTATTATCTGAATAACGACATTGCTCTTGCTGTTTGTTTTTTAATCGCGGCGATTTTCGTGCCCCTTTTACATTCCCTGAGTGTTTTCGGTTCATTCCTGAAAGGCAAAAAACTTTTCAAAATCTCTGTCAAATATGGAATCATCTCTCAAATCATCGCCGCAACAACGATGATTGCCGCTCTTTTTTTAACTAAAAATATTTTTGTAATCATCTCAATATATTTTATCTCTCATACCCTGATAAAATTTATTTTTTTAAAAGTCATCTTAAAAAAAATTCCTCCGAATAAAAAAGTTGACCCGGAAACAATCCCTTACGGAAAATACCTGAGCTTCATCAATATTCCCGGTTGGATTATTACGCATTTGGATGAAATTTTACTCTGGCACTTTTTGGGCGCTTCCCAATTAGCTATTTACGCTTTTGCCGCTATTCCTGTCAGCAAAATTAAATCTCTAACCGGTAGTTTAAAAGCGTTGGCTCAACCCAAACTAAGTCAACGTTCTAATGAAGAATTAAAAAAGACCCTGCCTAAAAAAATTTTCAAACTCTTTCTTGCTATTATCCCAATAGTTATTCTTTATATTGTCTTAGCTCCCTTTCTCTATAAAATATTCTTTCCTCAATATCTTGAGTCCGTAATTTATTCTCAAATTCTTGTTCTTACCCTGCTCTTTTTTCCGCAAATGCTTTTTACAAGCGCCTTGCACGCTCAAAAAAAGAAAAAAGAAATTACCGTACGACAAATTATTATGCCCCCGATAAAAATAACCTTATTATTATTATTGGTTCCCGCATACGGAATAATGGGTTTAATATCAACTCGATTAATTATGGGCGTAATAGATTTACCCTTAATCTTTTATTTATTTAAAAAAGGGCTCTAAAAATTTATCCCTAATAAAAATGAAAATCCCCGATGCTTTATTATCGGGGATTTTCATTTTTAAACTTTTCGAACGGCTTAAAATTTTTTAATATACTCCCTAAGTCCAAATCGTACTCCTCTTTTTTCTAAAAAATCCAGAAACCAAATAAATTCATTCCACGCATAACTTAAAAACCTGATGATTTTACTGCTATTGGGAAAACAAACAATTCCGCAAGCGCACTTTTTTTCGTTTTTCTCGTGAAAGTATCTTACATATT
>DAOWLG010000001.1 GCA_030643485.1 Candidatus Nealsoniibacteriota bacterium
AAGGTAAAGCAAAAAAAAAGGGCTGTTTAAACTCGTTTTGAGCTCTTTAAAAATTAGAAAGGTAGAATTACCTCCACTTTATTTTTCTTTGGCTTATTTCGGTATATGGGATAGCCAAGCCGCTCCGCGGCTTGCGTTCTGTTCTAATAGCGAAGTGTGTGTATAGAATGGTTTCCTTTCCATTCAATACAATACGAAAATTGATCAAAATACCCCAAAAATCCATTATTTTTATTTAAAATTTGCCAAGAAAAAATATCTGATGTAAAAGTTTTTAAAATCGATCGGAGACCAAAATGTAAATGCGCTCCTGTCGAAAATCCACTATTGCCGCTCCACCCTATACAATCCCCCATTTTCACAAAAATTCCTGAAAGATACCGCGCGCGACTTAAATGTGCCAAACATGCTTCCAGTTTTCTTTCCGGTGAGCGTAGCTTGATATACAATCCATATCCTTTTTTTCCTTCATTTTTAACTTTCAAAAATCCTGAAAATGGAGCAAAAACTGGCGTTCCTGTCGGAACTCCATAATCTAGCCCGTTGTGTCCTCGCATTCCCCATTGTCGATATATATCAATATTTTTGATATACAATTTTTTCCCAAAAAGTTGTGATATTATTTTTCTTGATCTTTTTTGGAACCAGTCAGAATTTTTTAGAATTGCAAAATTTTGAATCGGTGAAATTATCATTTTTTTAAAATTAATTTTTTCCTAGATTGATTATAAAACGTTTTTTTAAAAAAGTAAAAAGGTAGGAAAGTAAGAAAGTAAGAAAGTAAGAAAAATGGAGAAGTAAGAAAGTAAGAAAAATGGAGAAGTAAGAAAAATGGAGATTTCTAAATTTCCTACTTTTCAAAAAAAAGTGGGAAAATTCAAAATTTTTTCCCACTTTTTAGGATTTTTTCCTACTTTTTAGGATTTTTTCCCACTAAATTGGAAAAAATTTGATTATTTCGCGATTTAAGTTAATTTAAAAAAGCGGGGTATAAATATACCAACATTTTTTTGAGACGCTTAAAACGATTTTTTGCATAGATTTAAGCGAATTTGCATAGATTTAGTTTTTATTTTTCCTCAAAAAAAGGTTAAAAATGTGAAGTTAAAGCCATTTTTGAAAATTAGGCGTTTAAAATTTAGCCAGGGGTATTTGTTCCTGGTGAATTTTTAAATCGCTTAAATCGAAGGAGAATGAAACCAAAAATCCAAAATTGTTAAATTATTCTGTTTTTTTTGCCAATTCTAAAATCTGGTTCCAGATTTCTTTTGTTATTATTCCTTTTTTTTTAAAATCCTCAAATTTGGTTTGTTTCTCTTTTTTTGGCAAATCTTTAAAAATTTCGTAGATTCGCTTGGCGCGCGTTTTGTTGTATATAGGAAGCCCTTTGATTCTCATTTCGGAGTACGACATTTTTTTTTCTTCTTTTTCTTCCACCTCTTTTATTTTTTCATACAAATTTTCGTCTTTTTCCTTTATTTTTTCCATTTCTCTTTCTTTGTAAAATTCGGGAAATTCGGAAAGTTTGGCAAAAATCTTTTTTGCTCTGTCTTTTTCTCTTTTTGCGGTTGACAGGCTTTTTCTTTCGTATTTTTCGGTTTCTTCAATTTCCAATCTTTCAGTTTTTCCTCCATACGCTTTTGTGAATCTACGCATTATGCTTTCAGCCAGACCTCGACCGCCCAAATGGTCGTCTGGAATCGCGCCTAGTTCGGCTAGGAGAGTATCAGCGGCGCGCAATCCCAACAATCCCACCTCACCGAAAGTTTGTTTTAATAAATGCTCAACTTTGACGGGAGCAACCCCTTTTTCCCCCAGAATCACAGCAATTTTTTTTGCTGTTTCTGATGTAGATTTATAACTTTGAAGTTCTGGATCAAGTTTTTCCTTATATTCGGAAAGCAATTTTTTTTCACGGAAAAAATCGTAGCCCGCCAGACTTTCCACAGAAGGTTTGATTATTTGTGGGATCAAAGCAGATCCCAGGGAGGAGGTTGTCGCCTCTAGAGGCGATACAGCGCCGATGAAGGAGCTGGCAATTTCTTTCATCGTGAGTGGATGGAGTCCATACCCTTCTTCGATCCCTCTTCGAACGGGAAAAGTAAGGCTATTTAGGCCTTGAGGAATTGGAATTTTTAAAATATTCCATTTTCCATTTTCGTCTTTTTGGGGGTTCGGAGGAACGATTATTATATTATTTTCTTTTTCCCATTCTTCGATATCTTCATAGGCTATTTTACGTAGCGGGTCTTTAAGATTCCACATTGTAGCTATAGCAAGCGGAGTATATAGAGAAGTTAGTATTTTTAAGGATGTTATTTTTGGCTTGTTTTTTAAATTTCTGGCCAAAGTTCTACCCCCCTGGATTCCAGCGTTGAGATAAAGCCACCCGCCGTTTATTACAGTCCCCCACTCCCCGCGCCGGTAAAAATTCACGGTTACTTCTCTGGCGGCTCTGGCAGCCAAAATATTCGCGTCTTTAAGTGTCCGCCCCTGGCTCAATAGCATTTTTTTTGTTACATTGAATTGATTAACGCGCGTTGCTTCTTCAGTGAAACCTATTACGTTCTCGACAGTGCTCAGCCATTCTTTAGGGGTAGTTATTTTATGTTTTATTTTACTCAACAAGTTTTTTTCAGCTCTTATACTTTCGACAGTTTTTCGGCCGACATTTCTGGAAGTATCAAAAAACGTCCCGCCGCCGCCGTGTCGTACCATATCACGATACAAGTCATTTTTTTGAAAAGTCGCAAAAATTGATTCGACATAATTCACGGGGTTGATTGTTCGCATAGTCGCGTCAGAAAAAGCAATGGCCGTGAATTGATCTTTCACAAAATTGGCCATAGCAAAAGCGGGGTTGATTCCCGTTATTCCAAGTTTTGCGATACGTACGGGGAGCGTCAAAACTCGTCCTATCACGCCGAATTGCTGAATTTTGAGCACTTTAACGACTCTAGCTATATCAGGGTCAATACCCCAAATCTCTTTAAATCCTTGGTTAAGGAAGTTCATAGTAGATTTTTGACCTGCTTTGGTATCCGAAAAAGCTAGGGCTTTATCATATTTTGCTCGTCTGGCCTGATTCAAAATTTCGAGTTCCAGGCTGGTTTTTTCGAGAGAATCGAGGAAAGGCGCCAGTTTTTCATTTTTAGCTACCAGTTGTTTTTTTAGTTTTAGAAAATCTTTAGACTGAAGGAACTCATCCAAGAATTTTATTTTTAGGTCATCTTGGGACAGGCTCACACTTAGAGGGTCAAAGTCTTTAGTTTTGGCTATAGTTTCAGACTCTTTATACTTCTTTTTCAGGAGTTTTTTCCCTTCATATTTTATATTAGAGAGTTCTTTATTGAGGATATTAATTTCTTTTTTAGATTTTTTAACTATTTTCAGCAAATCATTTTTGATTTTTTTGGATTCTTTCAGGTCTGAAAAAATAGAAATTCGTTTATCATAATCGGATTTAGTCCGCAACGGCTCAAGCTTGAACGGATTATTAGGCAAGTTTTTATAGGCATTTATCATTTTAGCGGCCTTATTTTTTTCGCCTTGAACAAAGGCCGCAAGAGTTTTTTCTATCAATGATCCCGTAGGACTCTCTATTTCTCTTTTCGATCCTACAAGTTTTTGTACGATATTTTGTTTTGATAAAGAGGCAACAGATTTTCCGCCAAAAAACTTCCCGCTTTTTTCCAACTCATTAAAAATCCTATTCATAGGGATATAATTTGGGTATATCTCTTTCAACTTTTTAGCCAAATCTGCATCTATAAGATCAGATTCAACACAATAATCCAGCAAATGGTGGGAAAATTCAGTTACGGCTTTGGCTGATTCTTCGTATTTATTACCAACCGCGGCCAAAAGTAGTTTATCTTTTTCTATATTTCGACCCGTTTCAAATCCCTTAATATTCAAGTCAATAGCTTGTCTGGCCACAAGATAGTCGTCAAAATGATCGATATTATCAACGGTTTGAAGTACGCGAGGTAATTTACTCCTCTGAATAAATTCATCGGCCAAAGCGGGAGCACGATAAACCATATCTATCTGATCATGGATATTCGCGCTAGGCAATAGGGAATATTGGTATTTTTTAGCGTGGGTAGCGAGCCGATCATCAAGACGCGCGTTTGCGTCCACAAATACGGTTTTAAGTTCTTCTACTACGTTTTGGATTCTTCCTATATCTCCTTTATCGGCTTTTCTGGCGGCCTCTCTTTTTTTAAAATTTTCATTCATATATGCGATTGGGTCGAACTTTTTTCCTTCGTACACAATCAAAGCTTTTTCTTCTTCTCCCAAAGCCTTAAATTCGGCCAATCGACCTTCTTTAAATATACTTTCTCCATATTTTTCTTTCAAAAAAATAATTCCTTGTTCCCTAAAAATCCTATTGAAATCGGAATAAGAAATAGAATCAGGCGTGATATTTTCGACAGATTTAAAAATTATTTTTTTTTCGTTTTTGGTTAAATACCGATTAATTTGTTTACCAAAAACACTTTCAAAAACAAAATTGCCAGCCATTCCTGCAATTAAATTATTTATACCATACTCCTGTCCGGATATTTTACGTATTCCATATTCGGCCAATTCTTCATTCATTGGAAGCATACCAAATCTAAAAATTTTTGGATAAGTGTTTGCAAAACTGGTGGCTGTTTTACTCAAGAGAGTAACGCTTTTTATCATTTGTGCGCCTATAGAGTAGGCGGGGATACTCCCTACAACTTCACTAACAAAATCAATTATTCTAGCTTCGGTGGGACTTAATCTTTCGCCGTAATCAGGAATTTTTAAAATATCTTTGCCTGCTTGAACTTCATAGACAAATTTATCGCCTGCAACTCCTAGAGTTATCCCACGTTTTAAGCCTTCGGAAAACCTATTAATCCGTTCATCCCAAGCTGTTATTTTTTTGCCTGTTATTTTTCCTAAAGATTCAGTTAGACACGTTTCTGCTTTTTTAAGAAAAGTTTGAATATAAGACGTTTGCTGTTGTTTTTTAATTTTTTCTCTTATTTCGGGGGATTTTATTATTTCTTCAATTTGTTTTTCTTCTGGAAGACGCAAATTTTCGGAGAAATTTTTATTTCTTTTACTTCTAAGAAAAGCAGACGGATTTTTTTGAAAAGTATCTATATCGACAAACCCCCATTTTTTAGAAAGTTCTTTTTTTGCCATTTCTCGCGAAATTTGACGATAGGTCTCTTCATCCTGTTTTTTTATTTTTATTGCCTCATTTTCAGGAAGCTGTTGGATTGTTTCAAATTTATCAATTTTTTTGTCTGGCTCAAAAGGTGTAAGAATAAGAGTTTGCCCATCACCAGTCATAGCCTCATCACCAAACAGATCATGAACGGATATATCAGTATCCCATTTTGGCGTATTATCGCCAAAAATTACTTTATTTTCGTCTTCCGATAATCCGAATAAATCACCTTCTATTAATTCAACCCCGCCTTGTTCATCTTGTTCTTTCAGGAATTCTGTACCTATTTTAATCCCTTTTTTGGCTTTCCTAGCTAATTCTGTGAAGTTTGAAAATGGCATACTTTTTTTTAAAAAATTGCTTGCTTTTATGATAAAATTAATATATGATGTATTTGTCGGTTTTTGGGAGAAAGCCCTCTCACTTGATAATAAACCTTTTTTAAACCGCCACGGTAAAGAAGGTTTATTTTTTATATATTTTTAGTCAAACTTGCCTAGATCTAAGCTCCATTCATCCTCTATATCTTCTATCTTTCCTACCCCTACTTTATACCCTGTATCAGCAGACCGTAGAGCCTTTTCCAGTTTTTCTTCTTCCAGTTTTTCCTTTTCCATTCTTTTTGCTATTTCTGCTTTTTCGTCTCTTGACAACCCCAAATTTCCCAAACTTGCGTCTTCATCTTTTTTAAGTCGTTTTATTGCTATTTTGATTAAATCTTCATCTACAATTTCTTGTTCTTTTTTTACGGAAGGAGAAGGAATATCAATACCCCCTTTTAGTTTGTCAGGTACAAAAAACCCGACAATACTTTTTTCTAGGCCTTTTGATAAATTCATAGGCCTAAAATCAATTTTCTGACTTATTCCATCGGAATTGGAATCATTGATAAACATTTGGCCTTTAGCGTTTCGTCTCACAATCCCCACATGTCCATTTGTAGCGTTTGGCCCTGTTCTAATATCATAAACGGCAAGAGCTCCGTCAACAGGATTTTGAAGAAAATCATCAATAGAAACGTTAATATATTTAGTTTTGCTTTCTGTCGAATCTGCAAAGATACGTCCCATTCCCAATTTTTCAGTATAATTGTTTCCAAAATATCCACATTCACCACCTTTTTTTCCTATACTTTTGTGTTGAAGTTCTAACCATTCTTGACCGCTTTTAGCTTCCAAACTATCCATATTATAAATTCCATTATATCCTTTGGCTCCTGAAGTTTTTCCCATTCCCAGCTCTATAGTTTTAAGCTGAATATTTTCAGGATCATTAGGGTCTCTGGTAACGATATCCAAATATGTTTGGCCTGTGGGGTCTTGTCGAGTTTTTTGGGAGATAATATCAAATTTAACATTACGTTTTTCTGATCCCACAAACATATTTTCAACTTTAAGCGCGCCTGTTGATTTATCTCTCATCACAAAATCAATATACTTATTTCCGCCTTGGTCTGTCCTAGCATTATGTGAAAGTATATCAGTGTCGGGGTATTTACTACGAATTAATGAAAGCGAATCTAATGGCATACCAGCTTGTGTTTCAAGTTTATTTATTACAAGTTTTTGTTCATCGGTTAGATCGGAAAAAGCCAATCCGCCTTGAGTAATAAGATTATTATAAACTTGCAAATTAGCTCTGGCATTATCAATTTGACGGTCTTTTACAATATCTTCATCTTTTTTCATCATTCTTTCAGCTTGATCTTCCTGACGAAAAAGATTAATCATTTGTAAATTTCGGGAGAATTCATTTTGATATTGTCTTTGAGAAGTTTCAAAATCAGATTTGGTAAAACTCATAATCTGTTCAATCACTCCATACTTGGTTTGAAGTTGATTAACAGCGACGGTTTTTTGTCGATTTATAAAATCAAGCCTGCGTCTATAATCTTTTTCACGCTGACCTATCCTTCCAGCAATAACGCCCATACTGGCCAGCGCTCCCTCTTCTCTATCGACAATATCCCTAAATTCAGCTTTTAAAGATTCTTCATCAGATTTAATTAAATTCAATTCGTCTTCAAGCGACTCAACGCCTTTTTCTTCTCTAAGTTTTCTATATTGTTCGGCCAATGATGAAAACTTGGGTGGCTCTAATACTTTTTGTTTTGAAATTAATTTATTAATCTTGGTTTTTGTTGGAGGCGCTGTTTTCCTTGTTTCATCTTGAAAAAACTCGGATTGTTTTTGATTAAGAAATTCGTTAGCCTCATCAATATCTGTCAATTTAGGGATAGTCCCCACGCCAGCCACGCCAGCAACTAGTTCTTTTTCAGGCAAACCAAATTTAGTATAAGTGCCTGTTTCGGCATATTCTTCTTTAGCTTTTCTGTACTCGCGAATATCAGAAAAATCTTTTGCTTGAGGCAAAGTTTCAATAAGTTCGCGATCTTTAATATTGCTGGCAATACCTCCCACAATTTCAGGTTTTTCTCCTTTCTTTAAATATCTATCGTTCTTTTTTTGTTTTAAAATTTTCATGAGAATTATTTAATAAAGTTTCAATTTTGGTTATTCTGTCGCGTAAAAATGTTATATCTTCTCTACATTTTTGAGCTTCAGTTTTATTATTATTTATTGATTTAGAGACATATTTCATTTCTTGTTTTATTAAAGATATATCAGTTTTAATTCCGTAGTATATCCCTACGGGACTGACAATAGCGGAAATCATAGCTAGAATCAAAACGATATCTTTTAATGTGATTGATTTTTTGAGTTCCATTTTAATTAAATCATATCTTATTTTTAAGCTGTTGCAACTAAAGTATTATTCCAATATAAATCATTTCCATTACGCCATAGAGCATAGTTGCCAGTAGAAGGGTTTGCTGCGTGTGTTACAGATATATAAAGATATTTTATTCCATTAATTTTTTGGCTTCCCATATTTAGAGAATCGATCAAATTGATAGCCCCGCCTGTCCCTCTTACATTATTTACGTACAAATCAGCATAAAAATAAGATTTACCTCCTGCGGCTGGTACATGAATAGCTGTATTGGCCGAAGAAATATAAAGAGCTGTCCCGCTTGCGTTAGAATGAGTAAGTGACAGGAGTTTTGCTGTCCCTGAATTCCTAAACCATACGCTGGCGTTGTTTGTACCATTATAATTATCATCTATGCGAAGAATCGCCCCCTCTGTATATTCGTGGGCGCCTAAAACTCCGTAAAGCACACCACCAATATAAACCTCAAATTTATTGGAGTTATTTGAAATTTGACATCTGGTAGAAGAAGCACTTGTCCTAATCAAGCCACCTGTTATTGTTCCAGCTGTTATTGATCCTAAATCAGCTGAAATTGCCGAAATTTGTCCAACGTTCATTTTGGCGGCAGAAATTGACCCTGTGACCAATCTGCTACCGTTGATAGTTGTCTCATAGACAGCGTTCCACGAAGCTCCGTTATATCTGTACATTTTATATCCATCGTCTGTGTCATACCATATATCCCCGTTTACTGCTGAACCAGGGGCAGATGTTTGATACCATGTTTGCACATCAGTCCAGTTATCAGGATTAGCATTAGCGGCGCCTGTCCAACTAGCCTCAAAAGTTGTTGACCCTGAAATTTTAATATTGTCGGCATCGATCAAAATTCCCTCGGATGAAATATTGATTTGATTAATTACATCATTTTTTGAAACTCTAAGATTAATATTGTTAGCATTTACAGTTATACTAGCTTGCAAAACATTATCAGCGTCGCTTCTATCAGTAGCCTCAATGACAATATCGGAAGCATTTTGAGTAATTTGAGTTTGTAACCCCGCGACAGTTGTATCAACAGATGTTGACGTAAAATCCCCGTTTACTCCTACTTTCCAGGGAGCGCTTGCGTAATCCTGCGCGCCAAACCACATTCCTTGTTTATCAAAATGAAATCCTTTGCCCCCTTGCCCAGAAGAGAGAACTGTCAAATTTTTTAAAGCTTTATTATGAAAAAATTTAGCAATTCTTTCGTAAGGAATATCGGTGAAAGGGTTAACTGTTTTTTGCATTAATCTAAAATAATCTCGATAGATTCAATTATTGGCGCGGTGTTTGCTGTGGCAGTTGTTTCTATTTTAAATTGCAAAGTATTCACTTCCTCTAAAAATATTGTTCCTTCCTTAATTTTTCTCAAAGTATCTGTTTGAGAAGATAAAAGGGTAAAAGTCCCTGCATGATTAATTTTGTGTTTTATTATTATATCAGTTCCTGCTGGGAGGGTTTGATACCCAATTTTTATTTTTGCCTTTTTTTGCTCCATTCTATTAAGCGCAATTATTCTGGTTTCGATATAAGCCCCATTATATTTATTTGTGTGATCTAATTTATCAATACCGTAAACCGCGCCGTCTTTCCATGAAACCAATACATCATCACCAACAATAGCGATAGCCCCTATTTGAATATCAGCAGTTTTATTTTGAGAAATGATATGAGAAAGAGTCAAAATTTTTGGGTAATTACTTGAATATGCGCCAAGCGTATATATTCCTTGTTTTGCTGGGTTGCCCGCCGAATTTGATAACCCAAATAATACCAATCCGTCATAGTTAGCGCTGGCCGTTGAATGAACAACAGCCTTGTTAGTTCCTTCCCAATCTCCGGGTATTCGCTTGAATAAATTTAAAGTTTGTCCTGTAAAAACATAAATTCTACCTTTAGTTCCACATTGAACAATAACCTGATTATCAACAGGGATAAAGGAATTTATACCCAATTCAGGTACAGAATCTTCACTTGTCCAACTTTCGCTCCAGGTGTTCCATCTATAGATTTTAGTTAAATTTATGTTGTCATTAACGAAAGTCCCGATAAGTAATTCATCATAAAAATCCGATAAGCTTTTAATTCTATATTTATCTTCTAAATCAAGGGCATTCGCTGTATATACCGCGGCGCTATCAACTAAAGCTACCAAAGAACCATCGCCAATATACAAACCTAAAGATTTGGTCAACATGGGATGATAATCAGTATCTCCATTCGTAAAGATATTCCAGTCGTCATCTGCTGTATTCCAATTAGTACCAATTTGCCACCTGCCTAATTCATCATCTGCCCCATAATAAACATATCCATTAAATTCTGCCGAACCTGTTATTCCTTTTCCGTCTTCATGTGTTCTGACCAAAGAGTAAACTCCTGCTGATGTTCTTTTCCAAATTTTTCCTGTTGTCGCGCCAAATAGGTACGTATTACCGTCTGAACATGGGATTATCGTTTTCACAAAATCGTCAATAGTTGCTCCGCTTTCTTTTGTTAGCTTTTGAGAAACTTTGAGTACCCCAGGTTCAGCAAAAAGATTAAAACCTACAATTGAAAAAAGAGAGTTAGAAACTCCTTGATATATACTATCCGACAAACCGCCTAAGTTAAAATCTTGTAAGAATATCCTGGTTGGCATGACTTATTTTTTAAATTAAGTAATTTCAAAAACAGTTAATAATTCTTTATAGATATGCGTTTCGGTCTCGGCATTCCACTTTAACTCAGGATTGATGAATTTGTTTTTAGCTATATTATATTCGTTGATGGTCAACTCTCCACGAAAAGCGGCAAAATTAGTATAGTCAAGCACATCAACTAATTTTCCCAGTTGGTCAGGAATTTTTACATTTTTAGTCGTTGCCCCTTCTTTTAGTTTGTTTAAAAGAGTAGTTGCGTCAAAAAGCAGTTCTCCAGGATACATTCCTCGGCAAAGCCCAAAAAGCGTCTCTCTTGCTTTTTGTGATAGGGTCATTTTTACAGTTTTTTTTTCTGGAAGCATAGAAATAAATTAAGATTAATTAGTTTTTAGTCCATGAAGTAACAATTTTAACGGCTTTCCTCCACCCGTTTAAAAGTATTCCGTTCAAATGAATAAAAAGTTGCCGGACCAATGTTATTTTTGTGATGAATACTTTTATTGGAGTTTTTGTAAAAGTGGGAGCAATAGTAATAATTTCAGCAAACGGGGTTTTTTCTGTTGATTTATTAACTTTAGACGCGACAGTAATCGTATTATTAAGAGTTAGACTAGCCATAATTAATCAATATCAAATTTATGAGTAAGGGTGAGAGAATCACCATTGACAACATTAATAGCAGAAAAGACATTTCGATTGAGAAGTACCCCCGCGGCGGCAGCATTCAGCACACCGCTTTCAGTAACAGCAAAAGTGGCAGTTATACTGAAAGTTTTAGACATTTGAGCCGTATCATTAGCGACATCAGTGGTAACTCTGGTACAAGTAGCGGTTGTTCTTGCGCCGCCTCCTGTAGTTATTTCGGATTCAAGCGTAGTGTCAACAACGTTAGCGGCGGTTGTACCAATACCTATAGCAACATAATTAAAGACAGCCTCGGCCCCGTTTCCATTTATTCGCGAAGCAACGCCAGCCATTCCAGTATTAGTAATCAGATTATGGGTTTTCATAGAATTTGCCCAAAAACCAAACGGCCATATTTGAGGGGTTTTAATTCCCCAATTAAGCAAAAAATTCCCAAGTTTATTTAAGTTAAACAACAGCTTTAACTCACCATTTTTATCTTTTAAAACGTACTCAATATTAAATTTTATTTTTTTCATTTTTTAAGAAAGTTAGTAGTTAGACCCGTCATTATAAGGGAGCATATATTCAGCGTCTCTATCCAGATTAATATTACGAATATCATTTATAGCCCTTTTTAAATCAAATTCAAAAGATCTTTCGTCTTCTGATAAAGGAATTGGTTTATCTTTACTTTCTTTGTACGCAATAATAACTTTACGCGCCAATAATTCATGTAGCTGTTTAGGCATTCCCCTACTTATAGTGGAAGGATCTTCGCTCATATCGGTCGTGAAAGATAAATCTGTTATTGGGGCGGGGTACATGAGCCCCCACATTTTTAATCCGTTAGCTACATCAATGATTGTGCTCCCGCTATATATATACAAAGAATTTTGAAAAATTCTATATTTTGGGTCAGTATCCTCAAAATTAGTGGTAATTGAACTTTCATCGCTAGTAACATCCATAAAAGCAATATCGATTTCATCAGCTATTACCCAATCAGTTCCGTCAAGGTTAATTTCAACTCTTTTAAGTTTAATTAGGTCATTTGGGAGAGAATACTGTCTTTGTCCTGCAACCAAATTAGCTTCAAATTTTGTACCCAAAATATCCTCATCAGCCTCCACGATTCTTTGAGCAAATTTCTCAATATAAATGTTAGCCAGACGCATTATTTCAATATCGGTAAACAGCGTTGAATTAGTTTTTGTTTTATACCGAATATGTGCAGCAAAATCTGTAAAAATCATTACATTAAAATAAAAAAATCCGGCAATTTTCTTAAAAGCTTAAAGTCCTTCAGCGTTAGGATTAAATGGGAACGGGGTATCTCGATAGACCGCGTTAGGAACAACTGTTGCATCATCCAGGTCTGTCGTACCTCCCACAAAATTACCTGTACCTGTAGGATTAACAATCACAAACCCTATAACACCCTCATTTTCTGGGACAGTGGGAAACACAATTGTACCAAGAGTTGCGCCTTCTGTTCCCATAGTAGCCGTTACAGTTCCTGACGAATTAATTGTCAGAACATACACATTAAATTTTGCGTTAGTAACTGTTCCTGCAAGAACAATTTCAGCAGTTGTTTTTAAAACTAACGTGCCATTTATTTTAGCGTAAATACTGTTTGCAATTTTAGCTTTGGGTTTTGATGTTCCAATAACAAGGCCAGCGGCGTTAAGAACAAGATCGCAAGCATTATCTTGAAGTTTTTCTAAGGAATTACGTAAATTTCGGACTAATAATCCTTGTTGAGTAGTTAAAGTTTTAGCCATAATTATAAAAACTTAAAAAATAAAAAATACCGGATTTTTCTTTTTAACTTAAAGCTTTTTGAGTTTCTGCGTTTCGATTTATGTTAAATGATTTATTTAATTCATTTTGTTCTGGATTCAATTGGATTTTCATATTTTCGGCCAACAGTTGCGCTACAGGTAAAGGCAATTCAACAAAAACACCTTTTTTAATGATTAATCTATAACCATTGATAGTAACTGTCTGAAACGCCCCCTCTTTTTCTCCTTCTTCCAAAGGAATGTGCATAGACAATTTTTGTTGTCTAGCTAGATACGCCTTAGTTTTTTCAATATCCGTTTTACCTGCGAGTTCAATATCTTCGGGCGGTTTGGGATCAGGTATGGAATCATGTACGGGATCAGGTAAATTGGGAACAAATGGAGAATTAGAAAATGATTCTAGTCTTTCATTCTTTTCTTTAATTTTTCGAATATATTCAGTTCGCTGAAAAATATAATTAACAAGGATTTCTTTTGTTGCTGTTTCATCAAAAGAAAGCGGTTTTCCTTCTTCCTTCAATTCTTGCACCATGAGCAGTAAATCGGGTTTTGAATTTTTAATCAATGCTCTTAAAGCATTATTTTTTTCAATTTCTTTTTCAATCATCTTTTTAAAAAAACTTAAGAAGTAAAGAATAATTAAGCGCTTACAGCAGTCTCAACTCTGACCAAAAAATCATCATTCAAAATTTTAGCTACGAAAGTTGCCTTCCAGCCGGAAGTTGCCCTTTGATCTAATGGATCACTTGAACCGCCGGACCCAAGAGGTTTAATAATATTTTTTAAAGCTTCTCCTGAAATTCGACTCATTCCATACGCGTCCGTACCAAAAATTAAAGTGCCATAAACATCAACTCCACCTGCGCCCAACCCCGTAAAAACTTTGGCATTGGTTGTTTCAATAAATCTTACTTCGTCAACTTTGCCAATTTCTCCATCTAGTATAGCCATGTGATTAGCATATTTTTCAACAGGAGTAAATCCTGATAAAGCTTTTAAATCATAAGTTACATTGGGATGAACAATACCGAGATAACAAGAATTTACTGCTGAAGTATCGTACCCGTTGCCTGGTTTAATCATTCTTGTGATTTTTCTTGTTTTGTTGGTTTTTAACAGTCTTACAATTTTCTTGATTAGAGAGCCTGTCATTAAATCCACACTAGTTACGGTTATTCTTGACGTTCGTCCTCCACCGTAATAAACGTTGGTCCCAGCAACGACAACATTTCGAGTAAGCTGATCCAGCGTATCTCCTGCCTGATCGCCCAGAATTGCAGAAGTTTCGACTAGCACGGGGTCTTGAGATGAATAATCCACTACATCCGTGGTAGTAACAAAATCTCCGTATGGTTGTACTGTAGCGTAAACGAGAGTAGAAACCAAACTACTTCCAACTGGGGTAATGCCTTCACTCAAGGGAGTTAAGGCTGCGGCAAGACAAGAATACCGTCTAAAAGCTATTCTTTGAGAACCTGCTTTTCTTGGAATATCTTTTATTTGGGCAAAAGGATAATAAGCCAAAAAAGGCGTAGCTCTAAAAAGCAAATTCCTATCATAAAAATTATTAACTTCGGGTGGTATATTTGTTGTTGTATTCATTTTAGTTGAAGTAAAATATTAAGATCCCCGACGATTTACTTGATTTAGTTCTTTTGCGAACTCTTGATCAGACATTTTAGAAAAATCTTTTTTTATTGAGCCGTCAGAACGAGCTGATGTGCCGCCTGATTGTGATTCTTTAGCTTGTTTATCAGCATTTCTTGCTAGATGTGCGCCAATTTGTAATAAATCTTTGCCTGCGGCTGAATATGCAAGCTGCTCAATGGGAAGATTTTTATAAACGGGGTGTTTCCCCCATTTAATTATTTTTTTGTAGAAGGGTTTAAAAATAGGATTTTCTCCGACAAAATCTTTTGTGTCTTTTTCAAGTTGATTTATTTCTGAATTTTCTTGAGTTTGGCGTATCAGATCAAACTGGTCGCCATATTTATTTAATATATATTCATCAATCCGCTCTTTTTCTTTCTCTTCCAAACTTAAATTTGGGTTTTCTTCTCCCCGTCCTTCCAATTTAGCAATTTCTGCGTCCAATTCGGCTAGTTTTTTTGTTCCTGTTTTATTCTTCAATTTCTCTATTTTAGCTTGTTTTCGCTCAATTATATAAGCTAAATTATTTTTTCTTGTTGGAGGTTCTTCTCCTTCAGGGGGTGTTTGTTCTCCTTCAGGGGGTGTTTGTTCTCCTTCAGGGGGTGTTTGTTCTTCTCCTTCGGGGGGTGTTTGTTTTTCTCCTTCGGGGGGTGTTTGTTCTTCTCCTTCGGGGGGTGTTTGTTCTTCTCCTTCGGGGGGTGTTTGTTCTTCTCCTTCGGGGGGTGTTTGTCCTGGTTCTAACATTTTTAAATTAAACTTAAGATTTAAAATCTTATTAAATTTTTAAGGTTGTGAGAAAGCAATCAATTAAGTGTAGAAAACCACCGGGAAAAATCTCACCTAATTGATTGTTCTCCCAGAATCTTTATGATTTTTTTTATTTAAAAGATCATCTCTTTTAAAGTTAAGAATTAATTAAGGATTAATTTAAACCCTTTTTTCAATAAAATATCTGAATTAAAAACTATTCCTGTACCCTGATTTTTTTGTTTGACACCGTTCAAAAAAACACCTAAACAGATATTAACAGAATTAAGCCTATATTCCAAATTATTCCGCCTAAAAATTTTTATCATTGTTTATTTTTTGATTTTTTAATTTCATCTACTTTATCAAAATAGGGGTCAGGATTTTTTATTTCTGTTTCTTCTTGTTGTAAAATTTTGAGATAATAATCAGGAAGATTAATTAAGCTTTGGTATATTTTTAATCGATCTTTATCTCTATTTCTGTCTTCAAGAGTTTGATACTCTTTCGTCAATAAAAGTGATTTTAGATATTCTATATCATTTTTTTCTAATAGTTCACAAACTAATTTCCAATTATCACTATTGTTAAGGATAGTTAATTTTTCTCTCAATTCTACTGCGTTTTTTAAATTTTGTAAAATCATCGGACTGATTGTAAAGTTCTAGGAGTATTAAAATCAGGTTTAGGTTGAGATTGTCCAGTCAACATTTTTTGTTGTAAAGACTGTTGTTCTTGCGCGGAGGCAAGTTTTTGTTCGGGCAAAATTTCTGGTTGTTCTCTTCCTATTAGCAAAGCTATTTTATGTGCTAATATATGGGCTTCCGTTGAGGCTGTAGGATTGGCCGCCTCATGTATTTCCAAATGTAAATCGTGATTTTGCGACATTCTAATTTCAGCAGGTTTATTTTTATTCAAATTTTCATTCTCTTTTTCAGCTTCCCATTCATCAATAGATTTGGGGAAAATTTTATTGATTTCATCTTGTCTTAATCCGCTTAGTTTGGCGTATTTTTTAAGAGCATATTTTCGATTAGCATTTGGGTCTTGAAGAATATGAGCCAATAAATTAGAGAATTTTTGGAGATTTGCTAAATCTTTAGCTTCTGAAATAACTGTACTTTCAATTTTAATATCGGGATCAACTCTGGAAATAATATTGTCTCTTAAAAGCGGTCGAAAGACAGTGTTGATTCCCTTGATTCTAATAATCTTTTTATCAATTTTTTCATTAAAATGTTTCTTGTATAAATTGTACCACTGACGCCAAAACCTTTTTTCTGACCACCCAAAAATTTTGGCTGATAAAGAGTAGCGGGTATCAACACCTTTAGCCGCTAAACTTAATTCTGTGGCGGTTCTTTGTACTTTTGTTATATTACCTTGTTGAATATCGGGAGTGGCGGTAGCGCCTTGGGCCGCAGCATCAAGCTCATTCAAAATCCATGTTGTGTCATTTTTTACAGTTTGTCTTGGCACTTCTGCCACTGCGCCACCAATATCTCCGTCAACAGGAATAGTTTTATTGAATTGAAATTTTGTTAAATCTGATCTGTTTTTTATTCTAGTTCTATCATATAAATACATGGGGTAAAGTCCGCATTTGATACCCTGTAACGTGAGATTCTGAATAGCAGCTCTTGCTCGTTGTTTGTCTTCAACCATATCTGGAACCGATACCGAATCCCAATTAAAAGGGACAGGATAAATAACTCTATCTTCGATTGGTATATACCGTCTTGTTTGGTCTTTGTTTGTCCACAATATTTTATATCCAACTACCAATGACCGATTGTTGGCTAAAGTAACCAAAACAAGTTTTCCTTTTTTCATAGTAAACCATTCCAGAAGATTATACCCCTGGTTTTCTCCTTCTAGTTGTTCTTTTTTTGTATCGTAATTTAACCCTGCTGCTTCGTTTCTTGCTCTTTTTGCTTCCTGCTGGGGGTCATTAATTGACGTATCGGTTTTAAGTTTGTTCAAATTAAAATAATTCCCTGTTGTTTCCAATTCCCATTTAGTAGCTTGGAAATAATAACCTATGAATCGGCATGATCCTCGCCCTTTTTTATCTCCGTTCACGCTTGAGGCACGTGGATCATGAAGTAAAGACATAGGATCAAGATTTTCTGGGATAGGTGTTTTTGTGATTGAGTCGTATTCAAGAAGTTTAACAAAACCTCTCCCAAAAAAAGTTGCGTCCCAATTCCAAAAATAATCAGTGATTTCTTTTTCCATTTCGTCATAATCGAATACAGCTAAAGCATTCAAATTTTCTGCTGTTTCCTGGTCTCCGTCTTCTCTAGCAAGAAAATCAACCGATAATTTATCATCGTATAAAGACGCTAAAACTGTTTGATGAATCTTGAAGAGTAAGGGATCACCAATAGCTTCCTTATCTTTTTTTTGGTTATTATAAATTTTTAATCTAATTGTCCATTTATCCCATTTAGGTTTTTGAGCGTCGTAAGATAATTGATATTCAGAATTTACTTGTTTTATTAAATCAGTAAAATCCTGATTTGAGTAATCAGTTTTTTCGTAGATTTCTATCTGTTTATTTTTTTCAACTTCTTTTTTAGCCATTATTGAATAGGGTTTTTAGTTTTGAATCTTAAAACAATATTTTTTAATCCTTCAACTATTAAAAACAATCCTGAAATCAAAGCTTCTATACCAATTTCGCCGCCTAAAAAAGAACTAATAGTTAAAATAAAACCTCCTACCAACTCTAAGATTCCTGACCATACTGTCCTTGATTTATACCATTTTTTTAGTTCAGGCATTTTTTAAAAAATAAAGATATACGCAAGTATATTCACGATTAGAAAAATCAAAATCCCGCCAAAATACAAATAAATCACAAATTTTGCATAGTTTTCAGTATCAATGGGCGGATGTAACATTTTTTCAAGTTATTTTTTAATGATTATTATATGCCCGTAGTCTCCCCATTTGGGCCCACCCCAAATTTTTTTTGGGATTTTTTTAATTTCAACTTTAAAATTTTTTATAAGTTTAGCATAATCTCTCACGTAAAGCCCTTCGCTAATATTTCCTTTGGCTGAAAAATCTGGCGAATGAAATTCTAATAACACAATTTTCTTTTTTGTGATTCTGTAAAACTGATTCATAACTTCCTGGATTTTATCCGGGCCGATGTAAAGCAGCGTCGCACAAGTAAAAGTTACATCATAGCTATCATCAGGGATAGCTTTTAAAGCTTCTATTCCACCTTCAAACAAATGAACGTTTGTAACATTATTTTCCCTTAACTTTATTTTTCCGTCTTTGATAGCCTCGCTGCAAATATCCACTCCGCTTATTACCAGATTCTTTTTCTTTGTCTTTTTTGCGATCAAATACAAATTTATTCCGCTATTACATCCAAACTCAAAAAAACTGTTATTTTTGTAAACTTTTAAATGGTCAATTAGAAATTTCTTGCTTGGATGATTTTCATGATCAAAAAATGTTGAGTCTTTTCTATTTTTCCAGTATTTAACGAATCTCTTCGTTTTTCCTAATTCAATATATTTATCTTGAATTTTGTAATAAAAAAGGTTTTTTAAAAAATCAAACAATTTTGGAAAATATTTTTTTAAAATTTTCTTCATATTTAATTAAAAGTTTTTCGGCCGCGTTTGTAAAGATTCCGAATTTGTGTCGCGTTTAACTCAATATCGTAATTACGAAATCCCCCTAGTTCGCCTAGAAAATCGTTTTTGTATAAAGATTGAACTTGATTCCATTGTGCCCCTAGTATAGTTTTACAGTTAGCATTATAAAAATTCCCTGATAAAGGCAAAAATGAGACTATCAAACTTTGTGCCACATATATTCCGTCCACATATATTTTAGGATTATTTCCAGCCCCATCGTACGAATAAACTGTGTGATGCCAATTGCCATCACAGAAACTATCAGTAGTTCTAATTAGCCTGTATTTTCCTCCTGCATGACAATAAATTAAAATATCTAGTTTTTCATCTACATTTAGCGTTGTAATAATATGGCCATTAGAATTGTTATCAGCAATTGCAAATAATGTGTAGCTAATGGCATCGTCTTTAGATGATTTGAACCAAAGCTCAAAAGTAAAAGGAGTACTATCTGTATATTGAAAATTTGCATTATTAAAAACAATTCTATCTCTGTCGCCATAAACTTCTCCATGTCCTCCGTCGAAAGTATAAGCGGATTTTCCAGAGCTTAAATTAAATCGTCCCATTTGGGTGGTTGCGCCTGTTACCGCTCCATTAGTAGAGCCACAACTATCATTAGCATTATTATCAAAAATATAACAATTTATTAAAGCTGCATGGGCAAATCCCAGTTTTGCAAAAATTAATAAAAAAGCGATGATTAAACAAATTTTTAATTTTTTCAACATTGAAAGAAAACTTAAGTAACCGTTATGTTTAAAAGATTGTTTTTTTCTGTTTCAAGCGTAGATAAAGCTGCAAGAAGAGCGTCTTTAGTATTTTTGTTCTCAGCTTCTTTCGCGGCTTGAGCAATTTCTCCTGCTTCCACTTTTTGAGCAGATAACTGATCAAGTTTTTTCTGTATAGCTTCAATTTTTTGTTCAATTGTAGCTTCAGGATTAAATTGGATAGCCATTTTTTTATAAAGTTAAAAGGTAATTAAGTAAATTTTACAATACTCCATCTTTCAGAAAAAAGGTCTAAAGGAGACGGCCAATATGGCATTTTTGTATATCCGTCTTTTTCGCCTTTGCAAGAAAGATTGAAATAAATATAAGATGTTGTCATTTTACTATTTTTATCACGTTTTTGCATTTCTAGAAACATTTTTGTTGAATCCCAATCCAAATTTGTTACTTTTTCTCCTTTTTTTAATTTTAGCAAAGCTTCTGAAAAATCAAATACGGCTACATCTTGGTCTTGATTGTTATTTGTACACATAAATTTTAAAAAGTTAAAATAATAAAAATATTATTAAGTAGCAAATATTGCGGTGTTTGGGATATACCAACAAGAAAATCTGATTGATCCTCCTGCAATAGTCGAACCAACTTGATCGCAAAAAAACTGTATTCTATCCCCTAGGTTTAACCCCGTTCCTGTTGAGGGTCTGTCATAAGTACTATCATTCGCGCTTGCCGATACAGAAATTTTGCTTGAGTATGTCGTTGTTCCATTTTTGTGAAGATCGAATAGTCCAGCCGCACCAGTTGGCGCGGTATCCACTCTAACCTGACACCCCAAAAGCAATCCGTCGTCTTTTAACCTCTGGGTTCCCATAGCATTAGACGAATCAGCAACAGCTGTTAATTCATCTGTGTATTGTAAAACTTCCGCATTTTCATCCGCAAATTTAATTGTAAGCGTATCATTAAAAAGATCTTGTTGAGCAAGGATTGTGATTTCTGTGTTGGTGGTATAAGCCGAATCAATAACAACTCCATAGAAAATTTTGGCGCCAGAATTGGTAATTTTTAACAATTTTCCAGCTGGAAATAATTCAGTAACATCCGCGCTACTGACATACGCCACGGTTGCGCCTGAATACGTGGTAGTAACACCGTCATCATTCCAAAATGCCGCGCTTCCGCCTGCGCTTGCTGCCCATTCGGGAGCTGTTGCGCCTGCATTCATGGTGAGGACTTGCGTTGCTGTCCCTTTGGCAAGCCTTGTTAGTTTATTAGAATTTCTGTAATAAACATCTCCGTCCACGTCGCTTCCCAGACTCATAGTTACATCGGCCACGGCTGCGCCTGTCGATAATGTACCGCTAGTTACTGTCCCAATTTTTGAAATTGTTCCTAATAAATTTGTCCAAGTGATTTTGTTGTTATGCCCGCCTGTATCATCATAAAAAATAAATTCATCCGCGGCCGCTAAGGTATCAGCAGCTTCCCCGTTGATGTTTAGCGCTATTGTAACAGTATCGGTAGCCCCTACCGTAGTAGTTATCGCACTACCGCCTGTAATTGTAATTGTATTTTTGTCGTTGATAGTTTGGTTGGCCCCGCCGTCTCCTGCCAACGTAAGATCATTGAAACTAGCTGTCCCTCCAATATATATTGTATCTCCGTTAATCGTAGTAGCAACCTGGCCACTTCCCGCAATGGTTAAAATATCAGTTGTTGAATCTGCTGTTGTGCTTCCCAAATCTCCTGTTATAGTAGCCCAAATATTTTGAGCGCCTGCCACTGAAATAAACTCAAGAGCATTTTCGGCGGCATTTACGGAAACGACTTTTCCCCCGCTTCCTGTAAAAACCGAAGGGGTATCAGTCAAAGCTAAAAAAGTGGTTGCACCTGTTGCACTCGCCAAAATATCTGTATCTGTCCCAGCTGAATCTTTGAAAAAAAGTTTTGTGATTCCTGCTACATCTTTTGTATATAATCTTGCTTTATTTGCTGCTGGATTCGCGGGCGCTGCAATTTCTGAAAACTCAACAAAAGAATCTAAAAGCTTGATACCTTCCGCTAATATTCCGTTATTGGTGGTATATTCAAGGATTGTATCAACTAATAAATTCCCGGATAAAGTTAAGCCTGTAAACCCAGGGCTTACACTCCCCCGCAAATCTTGAGAAATGAAAGTATGATCTGTCCCATCGCTTGATACATGGGTATATGCTGAATCATAATTTGTTTTTAGCGCTGCAGTTAGATTTTTTTCACTTCTAACGAAATTAGCGCCGTCATCAATATCATCAATCGTCGCGCCTGTCCCTACCTGTCCGCTTGTTCCTCTCAAAATTCCTGATAAAGCTTGAACATGAAAAGTACTATCAATATTTACACCGCTCCCCGCTGTCTTTTCCTGGATATGATCGACCAATAAGGGATCTAAAGCTGCTCCGCTGAACGTCGAAACATCCAAAACGTCAAAATATCCGTTTATTCTATCCGAAGGATCACCAACGGAAAAACTTCGAATCGGTTTAACTGCGGATTTTCCTGAAATTTTAACCCAATAATCTTGGATTGATCCCGTGATTGATCGCGCATAAACAGGCGTCATAATCCCGGCAAAAAAACTCAAAAGAAAAAGAAGTACAACACAAAATTTTTTAAATTTGCTCATATTTTTTTAGGCGTTAATTAAGGCTATTTGATTATTCGTTCCGCCGTTAGAAATTAAATTAAATACGGGGTATTCTTCCCCCGTCCATACATATTCTCCATTAGCGGCGGGGATAAGAATACCGCTACCAACTACAGCCGTATCGTCCAATTCCAGGTATATATCATACGAAGCATGAGTATTTTGTAAGGTTACACTTTTTTTTCCAGGCAAAGAAATATGCTTGGCAAAAACTGTTTTTTGCGCGGCAGATAGCAAAGAGGTTAATTCTGAACTTGTCGCGGGGACAGAAATGAGCATAAGATTTTTTAAAAATATCTTTTATAATTTATTCATAACACAAAAACAAAAAAAAGGAAAATATTATTTTTTTTTTGTGTTTTTGAGTTTTCAAAAACTCTTTCTTGTAAAAATCACAGCAAGAAAAAAAACTTGTAATATTTGTAGGATTATCGATTTTTAAAGTTTTATTGATTATTTTTTCAGAATATTTTTGAAAAACAAAGCTGGTTAAACCTTCTGGAGATTTTACTCCTTCTTTTTCTGAAAACCATTTTTTTAAAACTTCAAAATTTTTTCTTTGGGGGGTAAGGGGGGGTTCTTTAATATTCTTTATATTCTTATACCCTTCTTGAATGTGTTCACTTTTTGTTCGTTTGTTGTTCACTAGTTGTTCAGTCTTTTGATATTTGTTCCAATTCACTATATGTATAAGCCTAAATTTATTAAAAGTTTGTTGTTCAATTTTTGTTCGTTTGTTGTTCACTAGTTGTTCACTTTTTTGATATTTTTTCCAATTAACTATATGTATAAGCCTAAATTTATTGAAAGTTTGTTGTTCAATTTGTTGTTCGATTTCGAGGTATTTCAAAATTCTTTCAATTTTACTCTCGTTAATACCTGAAATTTTAGCTAATTTTTTTCGTCCAGTTATAAATTCACCTAGCCTTAATTTATTTTTTTTACTATTAAATATGAAGAATTGTTTTTTTTGGTGATTGGCTAGTATTAGTAAAAGAAGCCACAAAGCTAAATATTCTGGTTTTTTAGAAATTACATTTGTTAAAATTTTACGATGTAGTTTAATCCAGCCTTGCATTTACTTTTATTTTTATATTTAAAAAGCCCTCCTTCAAAAAAGGAAAACCAAAGTTAAATTAAGTTGCGAGACAACTTTTAAGAGAGGAGAGCTTTTTAAATACAAAAAACTTTGGTATTTTTTATTATCTCGCATACAAACTTTTGAAGGTATTTTTTAATTATCTCATTTTTTAAAAAATTTGTCCATATTTTTAAGGATATGACTGATTTTGTCCCCCTCTCTTCTAATACGGATCACTAAGAGGAATATCAGAATCAGAGAAATCATTTTCTTTTTCCATTTCTCGAAATTGGGGTTTTTGGATTAAACATCTGCCCAAATTTTCAATAAAATGGTCATCTTTATCGACAGGTTTTTCTTTCGCTCCTTTTTTATTTCTGGCTTTACCAACCCAATTGTCCCACCTGTATCGCTCCACTTCCCAAATCATTTGTTTACAATTATCAAAAAAGTAAAGTTGAGGTGGTTTTTGCATAAATCCGCCTAGTTCCTGAAAATTTAGAGCGTTAGCAATACATCTATCAGCTGTGCTTCTAAATTTTGTTGCTTTTTGATAATGCAAGCCTTTTTCACTCAAAATTTTAGCTAAAGAATTGTTAGAATCACCTCTATGTTGATCTTCATTGAAAGCGGCAGGATCGGCCAGCCGCTTAACAATTCTGAATTGAGAGGCTTTATTTTTGATTCGTTGGGCTAATTCATCAAATTTGCCAAAAACGTTAATGCTCAATTCATCAACAACAAAAATTGTTCCTTTGCGGTCGATAGCAACCCAAAGCACAGCATCGGGGTGGCGCGGGTGAGGGTCAAGCATTTCCCACACAACATAATTTTCCATAGTGATATCAAACGGTTTAATCACATGGATTTTTCTTGAAAATTGTTTAAAAATAATTCCTGTTAAATGTTGATATTTCCCAAAAATTCTTGCTTGTTTATCTTCTTCGGAATATTGAGAGATCATTAACTCAATATTTTGTCTGCTTAGTTGTCCTCTTGTTCCTGGAATATCTTTACAGGCGCTCCATACGTCGGCTTGGACATAAGCTCTTTTTCCTTTTTCGTTATTTGTATTACAGATAATTTCATCATACAAAAAAATTGAATTTGAGCCGATAGGAGTTTCCGTAATAAACATTCTTCCCCCCATACGTAGCCGTGAAATATTGGCTTTATAAATAGCCTCAGGGCAAGGCTCGTCTAAAAAGCACCACCCCAAATCAACACTCTCAAATTCTTTGGTTTCTTGATCATAAGTCATCAAATCAAAACTAAAAGCTGTATCCATTTTCCAAAAATACTCATAATTTTTACCTTTTTTTTCGGTTGTGTATCTTCCTTCAGGCAACCATTTTTTAAGTTCAGGTATGATTTTTTCTTGTATATTTGTTGGATCAGAAACGATCCTCCCACGCTTGATATATGGCCAATCTAGCCATAGCGGTGTTTGAAAATATTTATTGCCACACGGAAAAAACAAATGTGCGAGCATATTAACAGCGGTCGCGGTTTTTCCAATACCGTTAGCCGCTGAATATAACGTTATAAACCACTCATTACTACCAACCAAATCAATAAACTCTTCTCCCTTGACTGTTGGAATAAAATACCTATATTTTTCCTTTTCTAGTCTATATAATTTTTCTTTTTTCAGCTCTTGTGTATCAGTCATTTTATTGTTTTTGAGGTTCTTTTAGAAATTTGTCACATTTGTTAAAAAGAAGACACTCAACTAGACAATTTGAATCTTTAATTAGTCCGTCAACTTTGGTATGGAGAGTAGAAATGAGGTGAAGAGTTACCAATAACATCAAAAAAAATAAAGTAAAAAAAGCCGTTTTTAAAAAATCATCTAACATTTTTTAATGATTAAATAATAAAATTAAGTTGCTTCCAAAAGTTTTTGATTCAGTTCTTCATCGCTTAAATTAGAGTAAGGTCTAGGAGAAATCTCATGTTTTTCGGGCGCAAAATCACCGCGTAACCTAAAAACAAATTCTAAGGCTGATTTAACTGAAAAAGTGTCGGGTCTTTCTGATTCAATCATGCTCAATTTCTTTTTATTTCCTTTAAATTCTATTTTTTTGATCAACTCATTTTTGTCTAGAAGCGCTTTCAGTTTTTTCGCCAAAAATTTTTCATCTATCCCGACTTGATCAAGTTCGGCGATTAGGGCAGTCGGAAAAATTTTAGTTATTTCTTTTTCTAACCGTGATTGAAAATTTTGGCTCCTATATCCTGCAATTTTTAAGGCAGCTCTCCCTGTATGCCCGTTCAATTTTGCTGCGACATATCGAGCTTGTCTTGGGTTTAGTTTATTTTCTTTCTTTTTAAACGTTTTTGCTTTCTTCTTTAATATGTCAACTTTGGCAAGAATGGCCAAAGTTTTTGCGGGAAAGATTAAATTTTGAGACATTTTTAAATTTAATTAATATTGTTTAGAATTAAGCAAAATACTTAAGCCTGCGGCTGCACATTTTGCTGAACAGTATTTAGTTTTTGGATGTTGCTTTAAAAAACTTGGTAATTTATAGAAAATTTTAGAGCAAATGGGACAGAGACAAGGAGTCCTTTTTACTCTTTCTCCCTTCAAATGATTTCCATGTCTCCCTCGTCCGTCTTTTTTTTTAATAATTTTAGGCTTATGCTGGTTTAGATATTTTTTTAACATTAATATATTTCTTTAAAAAGAATATCAGGATTTTTTTTAAAAAACAATTTTTTTTTGAGCTTATAAACCTCTGTTGTAAAGGTTTTTGAGGCTTTGACATCTTCTACTACAACTTGTCCTGTTAGATTATAATATTCGAAATCGGCGATGTATTTTATTTGGCGTATGTTTTTACCATTATGTTTAAATTGTTCTTGTAATACGTATTCAGGTTGTAGTTTTAGGCATGTAATATTTTTACATCGTTCAAGGATTTTTAATTCGCAATATCTATTGGCCTCTTTTTTTGAATCAAATTTTATGCCGTCAATTACTGTTTTTTGATTATGGTACTTAGACCTTGGAATATTCCAACGAATCATATATTTGTCGGTTCTGATATTTTGATTTTGATTTCTTGTAATTCTTTGATGATTTGCCGTAGCTCTAGAAGGTTGGTGGCCTGAAGAGACAAAATATCGATTGCATCGTTGTAGGCAGCGATTAACGTGGGATAATAACCCAAAGTTTTAAATGGATATTTTGGGTTGTTCATTTTTTTGGTAACCGCCCAGCTCAAATCATCAAATTGAACAAGAAAATGGTCTTTTGGTAGATTGAATTTTATTTTATTTTTTTCCATTCTTAAAAGTTTCGTAAAAAAATAGAATTTTTGTAGAATCAAGCCAAATACGTACATGTTTAGGTGGCTTTATTTTGTCGATAATTAGCAAAACCTGGAAAAAGTGAGATTTGCTTGTTTGATGTTTTTGGATCAAAGCAGCGATTTCTAGGACATCATTTTTGAGTTTTATTTGAACCCCTGTGGTAAGAATTAGTTCAGTCATTTTATTATATGGTTATATTTTAAATTCGATTTTATGTTTTATAGCCTTTTCTATTTCCTTTTGAATCAAAGAAAGAGGCTGGAAGCTCAACTGTTTTTTTAATTCTTGGTTTTCTTGTTCAAGTTTTTGAATTAAAATTTGTTGTTTTAAAATTATTCTAATTCTGTTATCTTGTTCAAGGTTTTTCATTATTGATTTTATTTAGAAAATTTTTAAATTGTGTTGGTTTAAAATTTCCACAAACAGTACAAGGTTCACATACCCAAAACTCCCCCGTTAATCCAATTTTTTTAGCACAATCTTCACAAATTGCATAAGTTTCTTGAGCTATTTTTTCCATTATCAAAAATATTAAAAAATAATTTAGCTTCATCTCTGATTTCCCAATTTTCATCTGTTTTTGTTTTTTCTGGAAACCCTAAAGTTCTAAAAGCCTCAAGCCTAATTGTGCAATCTTCATCTTTTTTTGCTTTTTCCGTAAATCCTAAATTTCGATAAGCTGCTAATCTGATATCAGTGTCTTTATTTGATTTTGCTTTTTCATCAAAACCTAAAATTCTAAAAGCTTCAAATCTGATTTTATAAAAAACATCGGATTTTGCTTTTTTCGTAAAGCCTAAAATTCTAAATGCTTCGAGTCTAATTCCCCAATATTCATCTTTTTTAGCTTCTTCGGTAAAGCCTAAAATTCTAAAAGCTTCAAATCTAATATCAATGTCTTTATCTGATTTTGCTTTTTCATCAAACCCTAAAATCCGAAAAGCTTCAAATCTAATATCAGTGTCTTTATCTGATTTTGCTTTTTCATCAAAACCTAAAATTCTAAAAGCTTCAAGCCTAATTGTGCAATCTTCATCTTTTTTTGCTTTTTCCGTAAATCCTAAATTTCGATAAGCTGCTAATCTAATTTCCCAATTTTCATCTTTTTTTGCTTTTTCTGTAAAACCTAAATTTTTAAAAGCTTCAAATCTGATTTCATCGTTTTTATCTTTTTTTGCTTCTTTTGGAAAAAGGCTTATACAAGCTAGTTTTTCTTGAAAAGTTAAATCTTCATATTTTTTTTTCATGGTTTAAGATATTATTTTTTAAAAATAGTTATTTTGTCCATCATTTTATTCCATTCGTACATTTTCTGTACCTGATTTACAAATTTATTCAAAATTTGCCATTCGACAGAAAAATGACAAAGTTTTAAACTTTCAATAATTTTCTGTCTTAAAAGTTCCGGTGGTAATTGTTGGCTTCCTTTTCTTATTATTTCAAATTGTGAGATAATTTTTTCCTTTTCTTTTTTATTCATATTAAATTTCAAATAATTTAGGTTGATATGGGGAATTTTTTAGTTTAGTTCCATTGATAAAAATTTGAAAAAATTGCCCACCTTGAATATATTTGGGGCCTTCTTTGGTGAGCAATTTGGTTTCAAATCCCTTTTGAGATGAAGAGGCTGTATTGTACAATTCATATACCAATTTCGCTAATTTTTCTTGAACTAATATTTTTTCTTCCCGAAGTTTTTTAACATTTTCGTTATTTTTTACTTTTTCAAACAATTCATCTTCTAGTCTCTTTATTTCAAAATTTAACTCTTTTTTTGAATTTCTTAATTCATCTAATTTAGCTGAAATTGGTAATTGAAATTTAATTGCAACTTTTATCGATTTGAGTTTTGCTTGTATTTTACAAATTTCTTCTAATTTTGGTTCAAACATAATGTTTTTGAGGATAAAATTTTAAAATATTTCCGTCAGGATCGGGGATGCTAATTTGGAGTTTAAGGTATGCCCATATATAAATTTGAATAAGATATTGTTGAAAATCTAAAGTAGATAATTCTGTTGAGCTTTTTACATTCAAAAATTTTCGTTTTAAAAGTTTGTGAACTTCTTTTTTAGTCCATAATTGCGGACAAAGTAGGGGAATCACGACACTCCAATAATACTTGTTTTGTTGTAAACTTCTTTGTTTTTCGATTAACATTTTGTTACATTTGTTCAATAATATTGAGAATGTCGTTTATTATATTTATATCTCCATTTGCTGAAGATTCTTTTATTTTGTTAATTAGGTGTTCTTTTTGATAGGGAAGAAAGGTAGGAGCTAACCAACGCCAAAAACTTTCTTTACATTCTGGACAAAAGATAAGACTTCTTTTGTTATTTGCTGAATCAAAAATAATTCTTACAAAAATTTTAGTTTTTTTGTTACATCTATCACAAGTTTTTAATGGTAAGTTATTCATACGATTTTATGAGACTTTTTATGATTCTTATTTTGTTTTTGTTCGTGGTTAATTCTTTTTTTAAATCCTCTATTTCATTTTTGAATATATTGAGTTGATTATAATCTTCATGAGGTTGAAATATCATTTTTTATCTTTTAAGGAATAATATTTAAAGTTTTAACGCCTTTTTTATATCAAATATTGCTTTATTGTAAGCAGTAATTTCGAGAAAAGCTATTTTTTTATCTTTTAGCGATAATTTGTAAAATCGCTTATCCAATTTTAAGCAAAATGAGTCTAAAAATTTGCAAAGCAATTCTATTCTAAATTCTTTTACCATAAAATTAAATTAGTATATATTCTTTTTGTTTCGCGTAGTCACATACTCCATACGCCGGACATTTCAAGCATTTTTCTCTATTGTCGGAAGACGAATAAATACCTAATTCTATGGTACTCATCATGTTTTCCAGCGTATTTAGAATATTTTGTCTATTATCCAACAAACTCATTTTATCCGCCATATAAAAACTTGATCTAGCTGGGTCTTCTTTGGTAACAACTTGCAATCTTCCACCACACAGAATGTCAAATTTAATTTCTACCAAAAATTGATAGAATGAGAGCTGATTTTTGTATTTTTCTAAGGCTGTGTAGCCATCAATCCATTTTCGATCAAGACCCTCAATACTAGCCGCGGTTTTTATGTCGCTGATAAGTTGGCGATCAGGATAAAATTCATCCATAGTGCCCTTTAATTTATGACCTTTATAATTAATTTCTACCGATATTTGGGTCTGTTTTGAATCAAAATCAAACAACGGCTGTCTGTGAAATTCATTCAGACAGTTCACCAGTTTGTCTGCTTGTGTTTCGGTTAGCTGTTCTTTTCCGGTGTTTTTTTGATACATAATTTTTTCTTCTTTTAATTTTTGTAATTTTAAATTTCTGGTTTCGATTTTTTTAATATCACCTTTTTTTGATTTTTTGATTTTTTCAATTTCTCTGATCTCTTGCTCTATTTCGCTCATTGTAGAACCAATTTTTTTAATCTTCTTTTTGGGATCAAACCGGATTTTGACCACATTGTATTTTTCGTTCATGATTTTTTCGTCGTCTTGTATGAATTGATCAAAAGCAGACCCAAAAATCAAGGCATCGCTTCTGGATTCTGGTACGATTTTTTGATTATATTTTAAATCGAACAAAGTTGGACAAAATTTGAATGAATTCATTTTAGAGTTTGTGATAAACCCTTCATTTATTTTTAAATAATTATTCATTATTTAGAAGATTAAACATTAGAAATTTCTGGATGTTTTTTAATTGTTTCAGCGATTTCTTGCTGATCTAAAACGTTAAACTGACTTTCAAAAGCTTTTCCAATTTCTCTTTTTTCTTCTTCATTCCATTTGGTTTGTTTTTCAAAATTTTGAATAGCTGACGCCAAAAGTTTTAAATCAGGAATTTCTTTAATAACTGTTATAATTTGAGCTTTTGTTGTGATTTCTGTTTTTATTTGTTTCTCCTTTCCTTCTTCTTTTTTTGTAGTTTTTTGTGGTTCTTTTATTTGATTATTTTCTTTAAATTTTACAATTTTATTTTTAATTATTTCAGAAATTTCTTTTTTTTCAGTTTCTGAAAATTGGTTAAAAATTGGTGGCAATTCTCTCTTTATTTCTTCAATTTGGTTTAAATTTTCAGCTTTTTTAGCTTTTTCTAAATAATAGTTTGACGCTGATCGAAGGGTTTTTTCGCCCGTTTGTGATTCTATTTGAGTTGTATTCATTACTTCGTGATCTTCCGCGTGAGCAATCCCCACAGGAAAAGCAACCTTGAGACACCGTCTAGTGGCTCTTCCTTCAGCCATTTGTTCAGCGAGAAGATTGGTTACAAATTTTCGTGATATGGATGAGGGGTCGGCTGTAGCTTCGCGCGAGAATACAACCTCTCTGTTGTTGATCAGTCTTGTTATAGTACATTTATAACGATAGTATTTCTTTCCAAGATCTTTTTCGATAAGTTCGGTCAAATTTGAACACAATTCTCCGCTAATTTGAGCGTTAAAAAGATGTCCATCCAAAGTGATATAGTTCTGGCCTTCCAGGACTTGAAGGTGATTTAACATCGAATTCAAACCTAATGTTTTGCAAGATACAACATAGGAAAACGCTTCATAAATAGTTAATGGTCTTTCGCCTTTTCCTTTTTCTACGGTTTTTTTGACATTCAAGACGACAAATACATCTCTGATAATTTCTTTTTTCTCTTTTTCCTCGTAGGTAGAAGCTAATTGATACAAAATTTCTTTGTTACGATCTTGTGTCGTTTGTTTAGCTTTTTCGTAGTTGTCTGGCATGATTTTTAGGTTAATCAAATAAGGATTAATTGGTGATCGTATTTTTCGTACGTTCTATTACAGTTAGGGCAAGTTAGATATTTTTGGGAAGTTTGGCGATGTTCTCCATTTTCGTTTGAAAAATCTAAAATGTGGTCTTCCTCCAATAGTTCGAAGTCACAATTCGGACAGTACATAATCAAGAACATAAAAAATTAAAATAAATAATGGTAAAATTGTGAGTTCATTTATAATATACATTTTTTTGTTTTGGTTAAGGTTAAAAATTGTTGCAATTTTGCATAAAGTTCAATATTTTTTTCAGTTTTATTGGTAAAATTTTGGAAAATAATAGCAACAAAATTCTTAAATTCTGCTCTTGTTTTTTCGTTTAAACATCTTTTTTTCCAATAGTATTTTTTTGACGCTTTTCTTTGAATTTTTCTGACTTTTTCAGTTTTGTTATAAAATTTTCTCCATATTTTTCCATTTCCTCTTTGCCAATTTTGTTTATCTAGTTTTCTTCTTATTTTTCTTTCTTCTTGGTATTTTTGTGTCTTTTTATGATGTTTTGATATACTTAATTTTTGTTTTCCTTTCAGTATTCTAGAGATTGAACTTTCAGTAATATCAAACAGTTTTGCTATTTCAACGTTTTTGAGTTTTTGCGCTTTATAATGTCTCAAAACTTCTATAGTTATATAGTTGATTTTTTTGGTTGTTTCTTTTATCATGAAAATAGGTTAAAGAATTAAATTTACTACGTTAAGGGGGCTATTTTATAGTCCTTTTTCCGTTTTTTGTATAATTATAAAATCCAATTATTCCGATTTCAGTAGTCAATGGTCGTATATCTATTTTTCGCTTACCTTTGCTGTTAGAATCAAAAATATAATGCGTATTGTCAACAATTTTGACAATTCCCACGTGGCCGTATATAGATTTAGTTTGATTGTATATTGCTATACAGCCGTGGCAAGCTTTATAAGTATTGATTAATTTTTTTTTGGATTCAAAACTGTCTTTGATTGGCCTTGTTTCAAGACCTTTTTTTTTAAGAAAATTGTTGACAAATGTTCCGCAATGCCCACCATAATTTCCTTTTTTAATCAGAAATTCAGTTTTTTTTTAATCGGGCATTCCGCGTCCTGCCCCCATTTTTCTTTGGATTTTTTTTGGCAAGCTTTTCTTAAATTTTCATTTTCTTTTTCCGTTTTTTGTTGTTCGTTCTCTAGTTCAAGCCATTTCTTAGAATTATCTTGAATTTTTTGGATTATTTGGTCAACGGTTAATTTTGATTTTCCGCCTGTTAATGCTGGAAGTAAGAGCAGACCAAGCCCCATAATCACGGTTAGCATTACCGCTCCGCCAATTTGGAGAAATGAAAAATTGTCTGATGATGTTTTTTGTGTTTCTTCATTCATTTTTTGTTTTTGTGTTAATGTAAATAAAATTATTTATTTTTGTGTTGTAAATTTGTTAAGTAATTTTAGTTGGAATTTTTTTATTCCAACTAATTCTTTGTTTTCGTATTGTAGATCCCAATAATCTCCAAATAATTCTGTCATTCTATTTCTAGTTTTTGGTGCATTCTCCCCACTGATAATCACATAAAATCCTGCACATCCGTGATCAAAACTGAATGTAAAAAAATAATCTTTCATAGTTTAAAAAGTTAAAAATCATTTTTTATATTTGATATTTTTTGCAAAACGCTTGGATATAATCGGCTTTTTCTTGGTATTGTTTTGTCCCGATTTTTCTAGCTATTTTTTTAATTTTGGAAAATAAGTCCGCCTCATCTTGAATCCAATACCATTCCTTTTTCAACGCTTTCTTCGTAAATCCTAAAATCCGATAAGCTTCAAGTCTGATTATGCAATCTTCATCTCTTTTTGCTTCTTCGGTGAATCCTAAATTTCTAAAAGCTTCTAATCTGATACTAGGGTCTTCATCTGTTTTAGATTTTTCATTAAATCCCAAATTCCTAAATGCTTCTAACCGAATCTTGTAAAGAACGTCTCTTTTTGCTTCTTCGGTGAATCCTAAAACTCGATAAGCTGCGAGTCTGATTTCCCAATTTTTATCTTTTTTTGCTTTTTTATCAAACTCTAAATTTCTAAATGCTTCTAACCGAATTTTATAAAAAACATCGGATTTTGCTTTTTTCGTAAAGCCTAAAATTCTAAAAGCTTCTAATCGAACTTCATCGTTTTTATCAATTTTAGCTAATTTCGGAAAAAATTTTATTCCAGCCATTTTTTGAAAGCGGTCTAAAGAAAACCAAAATTTTTGTTTTTCGGTTGGGAATAATACGCACATAGATTGAAGTTTTAGATTTTAAAAAATAGAAATCCTGACTCACATCAGAAATGAGAGCCAGAGACCTTTATTTTTATTCTCCATTCGGAGAAATCATAGGTGGGATTGGGTTTTAAGGAAGACTAAAAAATTATTGTGTAAATTCTGCAATACATCCATTATCGAAAATTGTCAAAGGTTTAACTTGGCTGGATTTCCGTCGTAACAAACAATTACCTACAGATTGAAACAACTTATTAAATAAAATCCCTCTGTTTCTTTTTTTATTTGTACCCATTGGGCGAATTATGGAAGAATCAGCGAAAGTAAAAAACATTTGATCTAAAACAAAATCCAAAATTTGATCAAAAGAAAGATGACACAACCTACATGATTTCCAGGCAACCCATTTGGCCAGAGGATAAACCTCCTCTTCTCCGATATAATCCCAAATAGGGAATACATCGCGATCTTGAATCCTTTTTTTTATTCCTATTGGTCGAGATTTCAAGATAATTCCTTTCCTTATTTTTCCTATGGTAGTTTTATGTAAATTTAATTTTTTAGCAATTTTTACATCGCTTAGTCCCTTATCTACGAGTGGCTGGATATCATTTATAGTTATATACATTTTTTTAAAATTATTAAAATTTGAGCAGTAAGGGGGGGGGCTATTGCTAGTCCCCCAGTTTCCCCGACCTTAAACAAAAGTAGAAAATCTCAAGGGTCTTTTTTCCGAGAGGGATAATTCCCTCTCTCCTTATCTTTTGGCCAAAAAAATAAGGTCGCTATCGTCAGAATTGGCGATAGATGAGCTTACTTTTTTTTAAATAATTCTTCTTTTAGTAAATTCAAAACATAATAAAAACATTCTTCTTTTTTTGCTTTATTAGCTAAGTTTCTGACAAAAACAGACAAAACAAAAACAAGTCTAGATACAATTTGAGCATACTGATCATCCTTAGGTTTTTTACCTTCAAGAGAAGCTTTCTCTTTTGTGATTTTTAAAACCCAGGAAAGATTTTTATTGGAATCCATTTTTTTGATATTCTTAATTTTTTCCTTCATAATTTTAAAGTTAAAAAATAAAGTCAACCATTTTTAATTATTAAAAACGGTTAGAGCTTACTTTTTTTCGTTCAATATGGAAATGGGATTATTTCAAATTCCAATAAAGTTTTTTCATCAATTTTGACTTTTTCCATTTTTGCTAATTTTAGCGCTTCGTTTCCAATTTCTAAAATTTTTTCAATCGTTTTTGTAGTCATCTTTGGCAGATTTGGATCAAGTTGAAGCTCTTCCTTCGTTATTACAGTCTCTTGCCATTCGCCAGTTTGTACCTGTCGATTTTTTGTCAAAGAAATTAAAAAATTCTCCGTTTTAAGTTCGATCCAAAAAGCATGATAAATAATTTGTGGATCTTCACTTAGCTCTTTTTTAAGCCAGGCTAAGGTTCCATCGTTAAAATTCTCATCTTTCCAGCTTGTTATTTGCATACTTGTTGTTTTCATAAATTTAATGTTAAAAAAATAAAACAGGAAGGCTCAAGCCCTCCATGTCTTACTTTTTTAGTATTTTTCCAAAGGTAATTTGTTTTTCATTCGGTATCTCTCAATTTTATTCCAGTCTTTTTTCGTTATAATTCTGGCCGTTATAGTAAACCAATTTTTGGGGCCATATTTGATCCATTCGCCTTCTTCTTTAACTTGAATACCTAGTTTGCGTGCGGTCGCCTGATATTTCAGATTTCCTTTCAGGTCAAAATGGTTTGCTGCCCATTTTTTAGCTTCTTTTTTATCGAGTCTTTTAAATTTTTTTCTTTCTTTTATTTCGATTTTAAGTTTTTTAATTTCCTTTTCTTCTTCTTCTTTATTTTCAAAAATATAAAAAGAAAGATTTTTGTTAGTTTTCACTCGTTTCAACCTTATTTGGTCTGGATTTTCGGGTATCGGATCGGGTATCGGATTGTGTTTGTAAAAAATGGTTAAATCCCATTCTTTGCCAATTTGGTATTTTTTTAAATTGGCATTTTGCACATAAAAGTTTTTTTTGAGTTTTTGAATTGTTTTCAAACTCAAAAGTGTTGTTTTTGGAATTTTCATGATATTGAAAATTAAAAAATAAAGTGAAGAGGGTCAAAATGATCCCCTTACATTCTATTTTTTAAGCAACTTGTTTTTCGGAGAACAAGTAAGCGATAGGAAAAAACTCAATATCCTTTTGGTCTTCTTCTTTTATTCCTTCTTTTTTTTCTTTAAATTTACGGGGTTTACCCCAGATTGCATTACCTTTTTCTCCTTTTTTTACTTGTTTTCCCTCTTTTTTCCAATTTAAAAAGGATTTTAAAATTTTAACCTTTAATTCCTTTTTATAAAAATCTATAATAATAGAATTGACGGTTTTTCCCATACAATTTGGATTGACCAACTTAGTTTTTTTCGCAAACATTGATAGTTTTTGAAGTTTCAGCCGAACAGCTGAATTTTTCGTGTTTTTCATGGCATTTTTTTAAAAAATAAAGCTCAAACCCTCGGAAAGGGCTTGTAGTCTTACTTATTTAGATTTTCCATCCGAAAATTTCATCTCCGAATTTTAATTTTTTCCCGTTTTCTAAAACTATTCCTTCCTCGCTTTTTTTCTTTATTTTTTTCCACCCCCCTTTTTTTAGAATTTTTTGACCAACTTGGACGTTTTTGCCCAATTTACAATTCATAATAATATTTTTAAAAAATAAAGCTTCTTGATCTCTTCGATCCCCCCCCTATATAGAAGAAGAAGAAAAGGGGTCAAGCTTGCCATATTTTTTTCTTCTGTGTTTTTAAAGATCTTTTTTTAAAAAATGGAGGAAATTCAAATTGATGACTCGGTGGTCTATTGTCCCTCTCACTCTTTCTATATATAGTATATAGGAAGAAGAATAAAAAAGCAAGGCCAATAAACAAGAAATTTAATACTTCCAGTTGACAAGTTTTATCAGTGTTGTAGTTTAATGACGCACAATATTAAAACTTATTTTTTCTGTCAAGTTCCTTGTTTTTCTTTTAAATAACCTTAAAAACAAGCGCTAACTTTGAAAGTAAAAATTTACTCCTGTTTTTCGGTGGCTTTTATAAGCCAAAAAAGAGACGTCTCTTTTTTTGTATTGTGCGTCATTAAAAAAAAACCTCCCCCCTGATTTGTCCCCGTCGGCGCCCTGCCACTAGGCTCCCCCCTCTCTTCCCCTCTCCCCTAGGCATATATCTTTGATACAACTTTTTTTTAGAGATTTGAAATTTAAAAAAATTGTATGCCTGAGGGTTTCGGGTTTTCGGGAGTGAAATAGCCCTCCTTATTGGAATTTTCCAAAATTTTTGAAAAGTGTAAATTCCTAGCCAGGAGACGGCCCCAATCACTTATATTTTCAGCTTTTGATAGTTTTTCTGCCAGAAAACATAACTCGACTCATCTTTTTTCTCTTTTTTTAAAGTATCAAAAAATTTTAAAAAGGTAAAGCAAAAAAAAAGGGCTGTTTAAACTCGTTTTGAGCTCTTTAAAAATTAGAAAGGTAGAATTACCTCCACTTTATTTTTCTTTGGCTTATTTCGGTATATGGGATAGCCAAGCCGCTCCGCGGCTTGCGTTCTG
>DAOWLG010000020.1 GCA_030643485.1 Candidatus Nealsoniibacteriota bacterium
AAAGCCGCTGCAATGCTTGATTTTGAGAAAGCGGCAAAAATCAGAGATGAAATAAAAAAATTAAGTGAATAAAATGTTAGATTGCAGAGTGTTATTTATACTAGACCTACTTTTTACTCTCCTCTTGTTACAGGCAAGGAAAGTATTTTAAATTAAGAAAAATTTTTATTCATTCCTTATGATTTTAGAGCATTGAAAATATGTCATATAACATTATAGATAAAGGAAGCCACCGAAAGCAATTTGGAAAAATATTTCCTGCCTGTCGGTAGACAGGGATTTTCTTTCTTTTTTAAATTAGAAAATAGCGACAACCATTATTTTTCCTGTCGATTTTTATGAATATGCCGGAAGTAATCAGTAAGTATATAGTGCCAAACTGCCTCAATTAAGAAAAACAACGCCAGAAATCCGAAGGCTGCAGACCACCATCGCGAGACAAAATACGACCAGAGAAGAACCATAATTATTCCTGAAATCAAATTCATTGTCCCAACTAATTCTGTGCCTGAAAATATTTCCTTTAAAAATTTTTTCATAGTTTATTACCTCCTCTTTTATTTTTGCTCTTAGCAGGTGAAGGACAATTTTATATAACGTTATTTATATAAAAAAAGTTTTACGAACATAGTGAGCAAAATTTGGGAAAATTGCGAGCTGAGCAATTTTCCGTATATTCGGTGTTAGGCGACAGTTTTCAAAATTTTAAATACACTAAAATTTTTCAAAGTGAAACGTAAATATACCCTGATAGTGTTCATTCATATAATCTAATGCCTTTTTTACCGCGTCTTCAAGAGATTGATCTAGAGATTGATATAATTCTTCTTGAGGTATAGACAAAGTAGAAAATTTTTTTTCTTCTGATTCTAATTTTTCTGGGTGGAATTGATAAGTTGTAATACCAACGGAGGTTACTATTCTAAATTCTTTATACCCTTTCAATTTAGCGGCTTTCTCAAGATCATCTTTTTTGGGTAATTGGTTAGAAACTCTTAGAAATTCTTCAGAGTGCCACCCCTTTTTCGGTTTGGATAGCAATCGAGTTACAACAGAGTCAGGATGTATGTGATAAAATACAGATGAGTCACTTGGAGGTTGTAGTAATTCGCTGGGAATAGTCGCCTTAAATGTAGATCTGCCTTTTAATCTTGATACTTCTTCAGAATGCTCCCTGGACGGATAGTAATGCCAAGTAGAAGTGGCTTCATCAAAAGCCCAACAGTATTCTTGCTCTGCCTTACGTGCAATGTTTGCTAAGTTTGTTTCTCCCTCATTTTTTTCAAGTTCTATTTTATATGGTTGTTTTAAAGAAAAAAAATTTTCTACTTTTCGTCTTTCAAACTCACTTGATTCTATATTTCTCATAATATTAGCTATTTGAGTTAATTGTAAAAAATTTCGAAAATTTCGCCTAACGGATAGCGGAGCGATGTCCGCACAACATATGTGATTAAGAGAAGTCCTGCGTAAACATAAATTTGGGGCAACTTGCCGAAGGCAACAAAGCCCTTTTAATCACTGTTGTGCGAGTGCATTAGCACCAAAATTTCTGAAAGAAATTTTGAGTTCACGAAACCCCGCCGACAGTTTTTAAGCTATCACACAATTTATTAGCCATTTTTTCAAGCTCTTTATCTATGTTAGAATTCAGTTTATTTTTGAAAATATCATTATAATTTCCTTTAAGTTCGCTTCTTGAAAGGAAGCTCTTCTTGGCAACAACTTCTATTCTTAAAGTTTCCAAAAACCATTTCGAAATGTAGTCTCTGCACGCATCAATAAATTCTTTGTCAGTTCCAACAGTAATAATTATTGCCCTCTTTTTTGATAAATCTGGTTTCTTTGTGAAACAATATGAAGTGTAAAGCACGCTACATTTGTCAATAAAATCTTTAAACAGTCCTGGTGGCATTGCAAAATAATTTGGTGAAACAAAAACATACCCGTTAGCCTTAAGCATTTTTTGGATAATTTCGAGCATATCGTCCTTATGGCAACATTCCAAATATTTATTGCAATATTCCACACACCCATTACATCTTTGAATATTTTTTTCTCTCAACAAGATAACTTCATTCTCTATTCCTTTATGCCCAAAATTTTCTTTCAATCTATTGATGATTGCTTCAGAATTTCCCTTTCTTGGGCTTCCGCAAATGCTTAGTATTTTCATTTTATCGTTCATAGTTTCTTATAGTTAATAATGAATTTAAGCCTCTTTAAATTTTTTTCTTTTTAGGCGGGGCTTGATTAAATTTCGCGCAACATCAGGGATAAAAGGAAAATTGCTCGGCTCGCAATTTTCCTTTTATCCCTTGCTATACGAGAGCGAACGGAACGAAGTGAAGTTGTATATCTAGTGTTAGGCGATGTAATTTTTTAGGCTCTTCCAAGTAAGTATTCTGATATCATTTTAAACTACCTGTATTACTCTTAATTTCTTCTATAACATTTTTGTAGGCATAAAATGTATCGAGTTTCTTAAATTTGTCACCTTTGTGTATACTCCAACTGCCGCCGAAAAGAATAAAACCATCAAGGCCTCTTTTCTGTGCATAGTAGACAGCAAATTTGATGTAATGAGCAGACCTTCCCATTCTCTCATGTCTAATATTCCCATTGCTCCACGTTTCTGTAATCCACATCTTTTTATTATCAGGATTATCTCGCCAATAATTCAGATAGTTGTCAGTGTTTGTCGCTTCATCAACTGAATATGGATTATTGCCTATTATATCTATGTCATTGTCCCGACTAATAAGTTGTGTAAAGACTGGTGGATTTTTTGGATGATGTAGCGCGAATCCAACTACTATAATTGTTTTTGGATAATCAGCTTTTATTCCTTTTGCTATTTCCTCTGTAAACTCCACCCATTCCTCGATAGTAATAGTATCTACCTCACTTATCTGTCCGCCCATACATGAAGGCGTCTCGGGTAAAAGATACACATATTCTGGATGGTATCTATTCATTAGAATATCCACCTGCCGTCTGTACATATCCTTCCAATTATTCCATTGTTGCGGTTCATTAAACCAACTTTGTACTCCAAATATACCAAGCATTAATTTCTTATCAGTGGTTCTGATTTTGGCAATTGCCTGATCGAGCTTATTAACATTTTCTGTATCGTTTTCCAAGAATAAATCGTGCCTGCAATCTATCCTGAAAAAATCAACAGATAATTCGTCGTAAAGCTCTATCTCTCTGAGAACATAATCAATTGAATGCTCCCGGATATATAAGTAGCTGGCAGAGTCCACATACATGCCGAATGTCATAGGATGAAACTGTGCTGGTTTATATTCTTCAATGAGTTCTTTGAATTCTTTTTCAACACGCCAAGTGCGATATTGATATCCAGCTAAAATTAGTAGAAATATTACGAGCAAGATTAAAATTATTTTCTTTATCATAATAAATAATCTCCTATTAGATTATATAAATCCTTGCAAAAGCCGTTAAGAAAAATTATTTCGTCTAACGTATCGAGGATAAAAGAAGTTGCCGAAGGCAATTTGGGCGAAGCGTAGCGAAGCCTTTTATCCTTTGTTGTGCGAGTTTGTTATGACCAAATTGTAAAACAATTTGAGTTGCGAGCCCACCATATACAGTGTTATTTTAACGTTAATATCCTCGATCCATAAACCGGAACAGAAATCTTGAAATTATTTGGCTCTGTAACAATAAATTCCTCATCATTCAACACATCATATAAAACAGTTCCTTTATCCAAGAAGGATAAATCAAGCTCAGATGTTGCTGTTTTGTCTAAGAAATTTATCACCACGATTACCTTTCCATCTTCATATTCTCTCAGATAAGTGTAAGTGTTGTCCCCGGATTTCCAGACGTTTTCTATTGAGCCGTATTTCAGAGCATTGTTGTTGTTGCGGATGTTCAAGACCTTCTTCCAATGTTCATAACGCATACTGGGAGGGTTTTTAGCCCCGGGAAAAAAGAGCTTTTCCCATTGATGACCAAAGAGTTCGTAATGGGTAACCTTAGGAACGCCAGGCACAGTGCAGGTAAGGGTAACCGCTGACGGGTAACGAGGATCGTTCGATATAAACCTGAATATCTCAATCTGGAGATAGTTCCAGTTTCGGACGAAGCGAGATCTTTCTCTATTGTACAATACATGCTCTGAGTATTGCGTATTTATCCATTCGGCCAGGTCCTCTGACCTTATCTCCTCTTTTGTGGGGGCAACAATCTTAAAGAGAGCATCTTTTAGTTTCTTGTTCTGGGGTGATTCTGCCGAGAGAACCGCACATAGCAAGATAGGGGTAAAACCATAATCCTCACTCACCTGAGCCACCTCATCCAGATCGGTATGCGGCTGATAGTAGGGGAAATCGCAAAGCCATTTAAATTGGTGCTCCGTGAGAGAAGGAGATTCAGACAAGAAAACCTTATCGGGCCGTAGCATTTCCTTCAGCTTTAGGTAAAGGCCAAGAGAGGGATAGTCTCCTTCCACCGGATCTGGACAGGGAAAGTCTTGGCATCTTATATACACGGTTTCGCCTTGATGGCAATAGTTTTGGGCGGGAGAGTCCAGACGCAGCCCATCAAAGCCAAATTCCATTATGTGTTTAAAGATCTCTTCCCATAGGGTAATCACATCCTCACTGCTTAAATCAACGGCATAGCCCCAACCGATTGGATGACAGGCAAACTCTCCCTTGAGATTCCTCAGGAGGATTTGTTTCTCTGGGTGTTCCAGCTGGTACAAATAGGCATATCCACCCTTTCCCTCCTTATCGTACCCTTGTTTCTTCAGCAGTGACTTCTGGAGAAGTTTAGGAGGGGCACTATCTTCTGGTGAGATCATTGTAACTACCTTCATATCCTTCTGGTGAGCCCCAGCCAGAAAATTATCTAAATCGGCTCGTATTCCCCTGGCAGCATCCAACTTAAAATAGTCACGCACCATCCACCTATATCCTTTATCCTCGCTGTTGCAGTGCTCAACTACTGGCATCAACTCAATCGTCCTTATACCGCACTCCTTCAAGGAAGGCAAAAGCTTGTGGAGGTCCTTAAAGGTAAGCAGAGGGTCAAAATCCTCCATGAATACTGGCTCCTTTGACCAGCAATCTCCATCTTTGTTATCAGCTAAACCATCTTTATCATTATCCACTCCATCCGTGCAGATTGTCTCTGAAGGTAAAGTAGTTGTTATCGGGAGTGTTGTAGGTTTTGGGGTGGGCGTTGTAGATTTTGGTTTTTGCATACGTTCTCCAAATAAGATAACTACGATTATTAAAATCCCGATTGTGATTAAGATTCTTTTGTTCATAATAATTTAGTTACCTTTTTTCCTTAATAACTTTTTTGAAGCAGGCTCGCAATTTCGCATAATGCCCCTCTGATCTGTGAAGTTCCGCAAAGTCGGAATTTGGGCGGAGAAGTCTGCAAGACTTCGTAACCTCATAATCCTTGTTATCTTCCCCGAAGGGCTAAAATTTAGTGCAACGTTCCGAAGAAAAAATTTAGAGTTTGCCCCCGAGCGTCTTCTTTAATTTGTCCCAAGAAATAACTTTTGCCCAATTTAATAAAGGAGGACTATTTAAAATCATTTTTGTCTCTTGTGGATTTCCAGAATATACATCAACTGCTTCCTGTAATATTTTAACATTATAGCCACGCCACTTTAATTCTTGTGCCGTACAAAACACACAAGAATCAATAGTTAAACCAATCAAGACAACCTCGTCCACTTCTTCGGGTTTACCAATTGTAGAATTTAACCACTTTGTAAAAGCTTCAGGCTCTTGATACGGAAGTCCTGGTTTTTTGTTTGGATCGCCTATATTTTTTCTTGTCCAAATTGGAGAATTCATACATTTTATCCAAACATTTTTCAATTTTATATCTTCTGGAATTTCGGAAAGATAACCCTCTTCTCCTGGACGAGTGGAATCATCAAGATCTCCAGGACGAGGCTGTCGGTAATCTGAAATAATTTCAGCAATTTTAATATTGTTTTTTCTTAAAAAAGGCACAAGAATATTTTTTATAAAATCAACATTTGGGTGTGGCCTGTAATGTTTACCACCCTTGGTGCTAAATTCTTTCTGAAAATCCACTGAAATGATTTTTGTATTAGACATAATCTTAAAATTATTTCTGAATTTTATAAAAGGAGAAAGCTATGGGGACAAATTGCATTTAACGGACGAGTGAAGCGATGTTCTCACAATAGCGGCTATGCGAAATTTCCGAACGCAGTAAGAAAATTTGGGAAACCGAAGAACAACAAGGTTTCCGCATAAGCCGTGCTAAGCAAGCCGAGCGTAAGCGAGAGTGCAACGTGCCGACGAGCCACAAAGTGGCGAAGAGAGTAAAAATGGGTCGCAGCCAAAATTCAATTTGCGTTGCCTAACATTGAGCAATTAAAGAATATAGATTAGAATTACTTCTGTTTTTTTGTTTTTACCTCATAAATTGCGCTTAAAGCGGCGGCAACAGTTACAATTGAAATAATTAAAAAACATTCTAATAGAGGAGACAATTTTCCCATACCCCCTAAGAATAAATAATGAATATCATGACCTAAAATTATTCTAGTTATTATCTTTAAGACCCCAAAAGCTATGAAATAAAGAAAACCCACAAAAAGTGCTTGTAAAAATGAAAAATCTTTTTTCTTTGTGAGGTAAAAAACATTAATAAAAATTATTAATACCCATATTACTTGGGTGAATTTTAAAAAACCAAGAGGCAAATTTTCAAAAATTTGGATTTGCCAAAAAAGTACATTGAAAATTTGTAATTGTCCAATTAATGCAACAACCAAAAGCCCTATCCATGTTGGCTTAAAATATTCTTTTAATTCTTTATTAAATATTTTCATTTTCCTATTACTCCACTTTAATTTCTCCATCAGTATATCCTTCAACGACACTGAATATTATACACCCCTGCTTTTCCTCATTAGGAGCGAGAACTTCTGAAACAAGATTATTGCATTCTAAAGAACATCCTTCTTCAAAAATTAATTGTCCAAAAGAATATCCTTTACTTTCAAATGTAAAAGAATGAACCGTTACTTGGTTCTCCTGATCATTTTTTATACTAATGTCAAAAACCAAAAGAACTCCTTCCTCGCTACTTGGTTTTGAAATTCCTTCATTGCCATCACAGATTACTGATATTTCACTTAAAATCTTTTTATTTAAAACCTGCAATTCTATCTCTGGATTTATAACTTCAAAATAAAGTCCCCAAATTTCATTTTCATTAGTAAATCTTATATCCCAACGAGTTTTTGCGTTTTCAAATTCTACATTGCATAAAACTACTGGTCCGCCCATTGTAGATTTTGAGGCACTTGAACAATCTCTTGAAATTATTTTTCCAAAACCTTCCCTTAGTTGAATAAATTCTATTTTATCGTGTTGCTCCTTCATTGAATCGCTTAAATCTCTTGAATATTTATCATAATCACCAGATTCATATCCTTTAAAAAGAGTATCTACTGGTTCTTTTTTTTCTTCTAAAATTTGTGTTTTTTCTTCTTCACTTATTTGTTTAGTTAAACTAAATCCATATATTGCGGTTCCTAAAGAAATAAATAAGATAAAGATTAAAAATAAAACACCGAAGATAGTTGCAATTTTTCTTCCTTTTACGAAGATTATGACATTTGACGCAACAGCTAAAACTAAAAATATAAGTCCTATGATATGGTTTCCTTGATAAAAATAAACAGTTGAAATTATAAATAAAATAAATTCAAGAATAAATAATCCAAAAATTAAAAATATATTTGATGATTTATTTTTTTCTCTTTCCATAATTCAATATATAATTTATGCTCTCCTATTAAACTTTCTTTTTAGTGCGCTTTTTTGTTTATGTTGGGAACTAACGTATCGAGGATAAAAGAAGTTAGCGATAGCAAATTTGGACGGAACGAAGTGGAGCAAGTCAGAAATCAGCGGTAGAAAATTTATTTACTTTTTAATTTTGATAATATGGATTTGATATTACCAGAAATTATAGTCCAATCTTCATTTTGAACAAAACCTTGTGACAAATACCATCTAAGGGGAAATTTTGTTTTTTTAAATGTAAAAGCATCAAAACTAACAACATCATATTTTTTCAATGCTTTTTCATAAAGAGCTATTGATAATTTTGTTGCAATTCCTTTTTTTTGATAATCTGGATGAACAAAAATTTCCCCGTCTGAAATATGATTCCCATCCCACCAAGGTTTTATTCTTGAAACAAATGCGCCAACAACTTTTGATTCATATTCAGCAACAAATGCCAAATCAGGTTGTTTATCAAACCAATAAGAAAGCAATTTCTTTGAAGTTTCTATTGTCCATTTCTCTCCGATATCAAATTTTTGATAAACAAGAGTATAAACTTCAGCAAGTTGTTGTAAATCACGTTTTTGCATCTGTCTAATATTAATATTCATATTATTAGTATATTAGGGTAACTTAATAAATTTTCGCTAAAAACAACCCTTCGAGCCAACTTCTGATTGCACATAACATCGGGCTTAAACGAAGTTGCGACCACAGGGAGCAATTTGGGAAAATTCTGCAAGAATTTTCCTCTTAACCCATGTTATATGGTAAATCTGTAAGGCGAACGACCGAAGGAATAGTTTAAAAACCTGCCATTATTCCAAATAAGAATCTCCTTTTTGAAAATTAATCTTAAACATAATCATTTTAAACTTCTTGTCACTTTCATTTCTGAAGCCATGACTTTCGTTTTTATCTACATAAATCATATCTCCTGGCTTTACTTCAAATTCTTCATTATTGACTATCATAATTGCAGAATTTTCTGTTATGTAAAAGATTTCATCAGTAAACTCATGGCTGTGGCAAGGAATTTCTCCTTTTGGAATTATAATGACATCTTCAATAAGATTAATTTTCTTTTTTAAATCTTCAATTAACATTCTTTTTTGATAACTTTTTCCTTTAATCCAATTATTGTGATTTATTCTTTGCATAATTCATAATTAATGATAAATGATTATACGTTAAAAAGCCTTTGCTTTACGCAGGTTTTCAAATTGCACATAACAAGTTTTATACGAACTTGCCTGCCCTGTAATTAAATCCTTATAGATTTATATTCGGGGTTGCATTCCAATCTTAATTTTAAAAATTTTGGTAAATCTTCTACCAAAATCTATAAATTCAAAATTTCAAAACATTTTGAATTTTGCCTGCCCTGAACTCAAATTTAAAGAATTTGTAGTTTAGGGATCATTTGAATTTAATTATTATTTAGGATTTAGAAATTAGAATTTAGGATTTCTCAACCCCGTTAGAGAATCGGTTACCCATTTAAAATCACAAAATTTAATATCCAAAAAAACATTTATAGAAATTAAGGGATTGAATTTTTACCTTGCGTACTCAATTGATCTGGTTTCTCTTATCACATTTACTTTTATTTCTCCCGGGTAATTTAACTCTTCTTCAATGTTTTCAGCAATATTTTTTGCTAATTTTCTCGCTCCAAAATCATCAATTTCTTCGCTTTTAACAAATACTCTTATTTCTCTCCCAGCTTCAATGGCATAAGCTTTTTTAACTTCAGGAAAATTTGTGGCAATTTTTTCAAGCTCTTCTAACCTTTTTAAGTAATTTTCTGTATTGTCTTTTCTAGCGCCTGGCCTTGAAGCAGAAATTGCATCAGCTGTTTGCACAATTAGAGACTCAAGGGTTTCATAGGGATATTCCTCATGATGGCTTTTCATTGCTTTTATTACCTCGTCTTCAATCCCGAATTTTTCAAGAATCCGAATCCCAATTTCAACATGAGAACCCTCAACCTGATGAT
>DAOWLG010000023.1 GCA_030643485.1 Candidatus Nealsoniibacteriota bacterium
ATTTATGATACTATGCAATACATTAAATCGCCTATTTCTACGGTCTGTATTGGAATGGCGGCTTCAATGGGAGCCACTCTTTTGGCTGCTGGCGCGAAAGGAAAAAGATTTGCTTTGCCTAATTCCGAGATTTTACTTCATCAGGTAGCCGGCGGAATAACAGGTGAGGCAGTAGAGATTGAGATTACGGCAAAACAAATCATAAAGATAAAAGAAAAATTGAACAAAATTTTGGCTAAACATACGGGACAGCCGTTAAAAAAATTAGAAAAAGATACTGACCGCGATTTTTATCTCTCTGCGGAAGAAGCAAAAGAATACGGAATTATTGACAAAGTAATCAAGACGAAATAAGGTCTATAATTATGCCTACTATTCATCAACTAATCAAGAAAAAGAGAAAACGAATAAAAAAGCCTTCCACAAAGCCGGCTTTGAGTTTTAGTTTTAATGCCTTAAAAAATAGGCCTAAAAAATATGCTTCACCATTTAAGCGTGGAGTTTGCCTTAAGGTTTTTACCACTACTCCAAGAAAGCCAAATTCAGCAATGCGAAAAGTGGCTCGGGTTCGTTTAAGCAATGGAATGGAGGTAACTGCTTATATTCCGGGCATTGGACATAACCTACAAGAACATTCAGTTGTCTTATTAAGAGGCGGAAGAGTAAAGGATTTGCCCGGGGTAAGATACCATATTGTGCGCGGGGTTTTGGACACCGGCGGAGTTGAAGGAAGGAAACAGGAAAGAAGTAAGTACGGAACCAAGAGACCGAAATAATAATTATCAATTATCAATTTTCAATTATCAATCAATTATCAATTATCAATTTTCAAACAAATTAATTAATTTTATTCATTGAAAATTGAATCATTGAAAATTCATTGAAAATTGGTTATTGAAAATTGAAAATTGAGTTTAGAATATGGCTCGTAAAAAAACACCAAAAAGAATAATAGCGCCTGACGCGGTCTATAATAATGTAATGGTAGCAAAATTTATTAATGCTTTGATGCGGAAAGGAAAAAAAACAGTAGCGAGAAAAATTATGTATCAGGCGTTTGACATTATTAAAGAAAAAACCAAAAAAGAACCTTTGGATATCTTTGATTTGGCGATAAAAAATGTTTCTCCTTCGTTAGAGGTAAAATCAAGAAGAATCGGCGGCGCGGTTTATCAGGTTCCGAAAGAAGTAAAAGGAGATAAAAAAATAAGTTTGACAATACGATGGCTAATTTGGGCAGCCAAATCAAAAAAAGGAAAACCAATGAGGGAAAAATTGGCAGAGGAATTTATTGTTGCTTCTAAAAATGAGGGCGCAGCAGTAAAAAAGAGAAGCGACACTCATCGTATGGCAGAAGCAAACCGCGCTTTTGCCCACTTCGCCCGATAATTATGGCTGGTCCAATAGATTTCATTTTTAGTTCTGGCTTAGTTTTATTTCTAGTATACCTTTTGATTGTTTTGTAATTTATGGTACGCCAATACCCAATTGAACGCACAAGAGATATAGGTATTATTGCTCATATTGACGCTGGGAAAACAACTGTTTCGGAACGGGTGCTTTTTTATACCGGAATTTCCCATAAAATCGGCGAGGTTCATGAGGGAGAGGCGATAATGGATTGGATGGAACAGGAAAGGGAGCGGGGGATAACCATTACTTCTGCGGCAACGACTTGTTTTTGGTCGCCTGCTACGGGCGGCGAGCATAGGATTAACATTATTGACACCCCGGGCCATATTGATTTCACAGTAGAGGTTCAGAGGTCTTTGCGGGTTTTAGATGGAGCGGTAGTTGTGTTTGATGGCGTGGCGGGTGTTGAACCCCAGTCAGAAACGGTCTGGCGCCAGGCAGACAAATTCTCCGTGCCACGGATTTGTTTTATAAATAAGTTAGACCGTATGGGCGCTTCTTTTGAAAAGAGTTTTGAATCAATTTTACAAAAACTTTCTCCCAACGCGGTTGCGCTGCAAATTCCTATTGGCATAGAGGAAAATCTTGAGGGCGTGATTGATTTGATTTCTATGAAGGCGGTGAAGTTTGAAGGCGATTTAGGTGAACAGGTAAAAGAAGAAGAAATTCCTGAAAATTTAATAGCTCAAGCAAAAGAATGGCAAAAAAAACTTTACGAGAAAGTTGCCGCGGAAGATGAAAAATTATTAGAGGATTATTTGGCTGGCAAGGAAATTCCGGTTGAAAAAATAAAAGAGGTTTTAAGAAAAGCGACTATTGATTATAAACTAATTCCGGTTCTTTGCGGGTCTGCGTTAAAGAACAAAGGCGTCCAACCCTTATTAGATGCTATTGTTTATTATCTTCCAAGTCCCGCAGACCTTCCACCGGTTACCGGCACAGATCCCAAAAGCGGTGAGGAGATTAAAAGAAAAGCAGACGACAGCGAGCCATTTTGCGCCCTGGCTTTTAAGGTTGCGACAGACCCGTTTGTCGGGACTTTAACTTATTTCAGAGTATATTCCGGGACGTTAAATAAGGGTTCTTACGCAATAAACACCTTTACCGGAGAAAAAGAGCGGTTTGGAAGAATTTTAAGAATGCACGCCGCGGAAAGAGAAGAAGTGGACGAACTTTTTACAGGGGATATTGCCGCTACAGTAGGACTTAAAAATACAAGTACTGGTCATGCTTTGTGCGACCCGTCGCATCCTATTGTTCTGGAAAAAATAAGTTTCCCAGACCCAGTTATTTCTATTAGAGTTGAGCCAAAAACAAAAGCAGACCAGGAAAAAATGGGTATGGCTCTTCATAAATTGGCTGAAGAAGACCCAACTTTTAAGATTAAAGGCGACCCTGAAACAGGCGAGACCATTATTTCTGGAATGGGTGAACTTCATTTAGATGTTCTTGTAGATAGAATGAAAAGAGAATTTAAGGTAGAAGCAAGCGTGGGCAGGCCACAGGTTGCTTACAAAGAAACAATTAAAGAAACCGCTGAAGCAGAAGGTAAGTATATCAAACAGTCAGGTGGCAGGGGACAATATGGCCATGTCTGGTTGAGAGTTGAAACAAAAAAGAGGGGCGAGGGTTTTGAATTTATTGACGAAATTAAAGGCGGGAGCATTCCCAAAGAGTTTATTCCAGCAGTGGAAAAAGGAGTTAAAGAAGCAATGAGCAAGGGCGTGGTAGCGGGTTATCCATTGATTGACTTGTCAGTTGCCTTATACGACGGTTCTTTCCACGAAGTGGATTCTTCGGAAATTGCTTTTAAGCTTGCCGGTTCACAAGCGCTGGTAAGCGCTGTGAGAGCGGCAAAAGCGATTTTACTTGAGCCCATTATGAAATTAGAGGTTGTTATTCCTGATGAATTTTTCGGAGATGTTATCGGTGATTTATCATCTCGCCGCGGAAAAATTGAAGAAACCTCAGACCGTTTGAATGTAAAAGTCATTGACGCCAAAGTTCCTTTGGCGGAAATGTTTGGATACGCCACTTCGCTTCGGTCTCTTACCCAAGGGAGAGGGAATTTTACAATGGAATTTGATAAATATGAAGAAACGCCGGCAAATATTACTCAGGAGATTGTTGAAGGAAAGCGGAGATAATTTTCCCTTGCTCCAACTCTTTGTTTTTTGAAACTTGTTGCCGAGCTTAATTGATTAATGTATAATAAAAATATGGATACTACGGTAAATAAAAATTCAATAACTATTCCGAGAGGAGCCGTTAGAAAAGCGGGTGGGTTTGTGATTTTGCCATTAAAAGAATATGATAAATTGCGGGAACAAGCAATCCCGACTTATTATTTACAAGGTAAAGAAGCAAGGGAATTAGATAAATTAGTTGAAGAGGGAGAAAAAGAATACAGAGAAGGAAAATGCAAAGAAATAAAATCTTTAGCTGATTTAGATTAAACATGAAAATTAAAATATCTCCTCGTTTTGAGAAAAACTATAAAAGGCTTCCGAAGAGAATAAAAGAAAAAGCTAAAGAAAAGGAAACAATTTTTCGGAATAACTTTTTTGACCCGCGGCTAAAAACTCATAAACTTAAGGGAAAATGTCAAGATTCGTGGGCATTTTGGATAAATGATTCTTATCGTATAAAATTTATTTTCATTAGCGATAATGAAATTTTATTTTTAAACATCGGCACGCATGAGATTTATAAATAGTGAATTACGAATTAAAAATTTTTAAATGAAAAAAATTGAAATTAAGATTATTAAAAAAAATCGATTACAGAAGCACAAAGAACTTGTGCAAACTTTTCTTTTGTATAATTTTTTGAAACTTTCTCGGGCAGAGAAAGAGAGATTTTTTAATAAACAAATTCCGGAAGTAATATTGCGGACAATGAAACTTGAGGGTGAGAAAATAAGCCGCAAAGATGTTGAAAAATTATTAAAATGAAAACACCAAAGAAGAAAAATTCTACAAAACCAAAAGGCGCTACCGGTTTTAGAGATACGAAAATTGGGGTTATTCCTCGTTCTAAATTAGTAAAATTAGAAGCCGAAGGAGTGAGAAGAGGGTTGAAGTTTATTAAATTTTTATCAAAAAAAGATTTTTTAATTTCTCCTGAATTAATTTTATCTATTCATAAAAAATGTTTTGCCTGGATTTTTCCGAAATGGGCTGGAAAATGGCGGCAAATTGAAGTAGAGGTTTCCGGTTATCAGCCGCCTGATTTTTATAAAGTGCCGATTTTAATTAAACAATTCTGTGATGATTTGAATGAACGGTTGAAACATGTTCCCCCTAAAACACAAGTAGATAAATATCTTAAAGAAATTATATCTTTAACTGCTTGGGCGCAACATCGTTTCGTTTGGATTTATCCATTTAATGATTATAATGGTAGAACGGCTCGTGTTCTAACCAATCTTGTATTTTTGAAATTAAAACTTCCGCTTTTGGAAATTAAAGTTGAAAGCAAAAAAGATAGACAACGTTATATTAAGGCAATGCAGCTCGCCGATAAGCATGATTATTCGTTATTAGAGGATATTGTGTCATCGTCTTTACAGGAAGCATTGAAAAAAGGTCTTTCCGAATTTTAATTAAAATGAAAAATTAAAAAATTTGATTTTTTGGGAAAAGTTTGATAAAATATAATATAATGAATTTTGAGATAAAATTTTCTTTGCACGCTTTAAGGAGAATGGAAGAGAGAAAAATTTCTCGAGATTTAGTCAGAAAAGCTATTGAATTTCCAGACAAGACTGAAAAGTCCTTGATTGATCCTTCCCGATTTTTAATCTATAAACTTTACTTTAATGAAAAACTAAAAAGAGAACACTTACTTTTAATAATCTGTGAAGTAAAACAGAATTTAATAAATATTATTACTATTATTGATACATCTAAAATTAGTAAATATTTCTAAATAATTATGAAGCCTCAAATAAAATACGACAAAAATTCAAATATCCTTTCAATAAGAATTAGTAGAAAGAGAAGTATTGACTCTGACATCAAGGGGAATATAGTAGTTGATTATGATGAAAATAGAGAGATTGTGAATATTGAAATAATGAGAATTAACCTAAATGAGTTTGCCAAAATTCAGAAATTTGCTCCCATTAGAGAGTTTGTTGAGGTTTGATTTAAGTAGCAAAAACTGAAATTTTTTATGCCCAATGAAAATAAAATTTTATGGAATTTAATGAAATCAAAAATTTAATAGAAAATGGCGGAGGGAAATTTATTATTGTAGAGAAAGGCAAGCCAGTGCTTGCAATAATGAGTTTTTTGGAGTATAAAAAAATTATAGAAAAAAATAGCCAGGCTCCTACGGGCAAAATAGCTTCTTTGTCCGAATCCGAATCTGATAATCCAGGAAGAGTTCAAGAAGAATTAGAAGAAGAGGAATTAAAGATTGAAGATCTACCGCTATGATGGGGGTTGCCCCACACCTAATAAGGACAAGGCGCCGAAGGCACCTAATTGACGAAGTCAGTCCTTATTAGGTGTGGGGGTTGACTTTATTTTTGTTTTCAAATAGAATAAAAATATAATATAACACATTCTTGAAACCTGAATTTTGAAACATAAGAATTCCCTGATTGTCATTGCGAGCGTTAGCACTTCGCTATCGCTCAGCA
>DAOWLG010000061.1 GCA_030643485.1 Candidatus Nealsoniibacteriota bacterium
AAGCCGGTAATTTTAATTTTGGGCGGATCTCAAGGAGCTCAACGGCTTAATGATAAAATTTTAGAAATTTTATCCGAACTTTTGAAAAACTTTGAGGTTATCCATCAAACTGGAACCAAAAATTTTAAACAAATTCAAGCCGAATCCAAAATAGTAATGCCAAAATCCTTAGAAAAATATTACCATTTGTATCCTTTTTTAGATGAAAAAAAATTGGCAAATAGTTACATTGCTTCGGATTTTATTGTTTCCCGGGCAGGAGCAGGCAGTATTTTTGAAATTGCCGCGGCAGGCAAACCGTCAATTTTAATTCCTTTGCCGGAAGGGGCGCAAGAGCATCAATTAAAAAATGCATACGCTTACGCCGAAACAGGCGCTTCTATTGTTATTGAAGAAGCAAACTTTATGCCTCATTTTTTTCTGGAAAAATTAAAAAATTTGTTTTCCAGGCCGGAAAAAATAAAAGAAATGGAGGAAAAAGCAAAGGAATTCTCGCGACCCAAAGCAGCCAAACTTATTAGCGAATACATAGTGGAATATCTCAACCAATAAAATGACTACAAGTCAAATAACCAAAATTAGAGTCAGAATTGCTCCTTCTCCTACTGGATTTTTACATATCGGGTTGGCAAGAGCCGCGCTTTTTAACTATCTTTTTGCAAAAAAAGGGGGAGGAGACTTTGTTTTAAGAATTGAAGACACGGATTTGGAACGGTCAGAGACAAAGTTTGAAAAAGATATTATAGAAAATCTTGAATGGTTAGGAATTGAATGGGATGAATTTTATCGCCAAAGCGAACGGATAGAAATTTATCAAAAATACATTATCAAACTTTTAGATGAGAACAAGGCGTATTATTGTTTTTGTTCTAAAGAAGAATTGGAGGCAAAACGGCAATATTGTTTAAGTAACGGTCGTCCTCCAATTTATGATGGCGAATGCCAAAATTTATCTTCAGAAACAGTAAAGAAATATTTAGATCAAGGAAAACCCTGCATTATCAGGTTTAAGACGCCAAATAAAAAAGTTGTTTTTCAGGATTTAATTCGGGGAAAAGTAGAGTTTGATTCCTCTTTAATCGGCGACTTTTCTCTTGCTAAGGCGATTGAAAGCCCTTTGTATAACTTTGCCGCGGTTGTTGACGATTTTGAAATGAAAATTAATTATGTAATAAGAGGAGAAGACCATATTTCAAATACGCCGAAACAAATTCTTTTACAGGAAGCGCTGGGTTTTCCCCAGCCAAAATACGCGCATCTACCTTTGATTTTAGGTTCGGACAGAAGTAAATTAAGCAAGAGGCACGGAGCTACTGCTGTTTCTGAATACAGAAGACTTGGTTATCTGCCTGAAGCATTGATCAACTTTATGGCGTTTTTAGGCTGGAATCCTGGCACGAAAAGAGAAATCTACAGAATTGATTCCTTGATTAAGGAATTTTCCTTAGAGGGCGTCCAAAAAGGAGGAGCGGTGTTTAATATAAAACGTTTGGATTATCTTAATGGATTTTATATTCGCCAAAAATCATTAGATAAATTAACCGAGTTGTGCGCTCCTTATTTAGATTTAGAAGAAAAAACTGATTTTGAATATTTTAAAAAAATTGTTAAAATATACCAAGAGCGGTTAAAATTTCTGTCAGAAATAACTAACTTAACTGATTTCTTTTTTAGGGACAAATTAGAGTATGACAAAAATTTATTAAAATGGAAAGAAATGAGCGATGAGGAGCTAAATGGCGTTCTTGACAAATTAGAACAGATATTGTCTAAAATAAAAACAGAGGATTTTAATAAAGAAAATTTAGAAAAGATTTTAATCCCGGAGGCAGAGAAAATAGGGGATAGGGGAAAGCTTTTATGGCCATTCAGAGCTGCTCTGTCAGGTAAAAAGGCGTCTGCCACCCCCTTTGAAATCGCCGAGATTTTAGAAAAGGAAAAGACGATAAAGAGGATAAGAGAAGCGAAAGGATAAAGCCAGGAGAGGTCGGGTCTCGGCATCTGCCGAGACCCGACCTCTGAAAGCTTCTTAATTTAATTTCAGGTATTTCAGCAAAAAAAAAGAGAGGACTTAAAAATGTGTCCTCAAAATATTTTGATATTTTTATTCTTTGCCAACGGCTCGCAGAAAGAAAACAGCTACAGCAATTGCCCAGAATGGAGCCAAAAACAATCCCACTAAAACTAATGCCCAATTAGTGAATTTATCTGCTCTTTCTTCTTCAGAGAGCTGTTCTGATGCGACTCCCGGTCCAATTACGAATTGGGCGAAAGAAACGGCTCCTATTATCGTTAGTAAAAGCAGAATTAAGGCAATTACTCTGTTACTACTTACTTTTCCACATATACCACTGAATCTATTTAATATGGATAGATATTTTTCTAATAATCTATCACATATTCTGCATTCGCCGTTAAGCCATTCGTCATATCCCATTTTTCCATATTCACCTCCTAAGTGCTATTTATCCAAAAGCTTATGACTTCCAGATATAAATTATTATATAAAATTATTATGATGTTGTCAATAGTCGGCTTAATTTTGCCGAGTTTTTGTATTGCTCAAACACAGACAATAGACGCGCCAGAGAGCGTTGAGGAGGCAAGTAATGTCATATTTAGCATAATTACACGTCTACCAAGTAAAATGAAAGAAATTTGGCAGAATGAAGTTTTACCTCTCTGGGCAAAAATAGGGGAGAGAGTATCTAATTGGTGGCATAGTTCCGCCCTGCCTTGGCTAAAAAACATCTTCCCAACAATAAAATCCTGGTTAAATGAGGCAGTAAATTGGCTGTCTGATATATGGAAGCAAAAAATCAAACCCTGGATTCAAAATATTTTAGATAAAATAAAGAGCTTTTTGGGCAAGGAAATTGAACAAAGAAAGCCAGAACTTAAACAAGAGTTTGAAAAAGAAAAACAAGAAATAAAAAAAGAAATCCCATCGCTTTGGCAAAAAATTAAACAATGGCTCCGTTAGGGAATAAAGGTTTTTTCGCTTGACACAGCCATTTGGCTGTAATATCATTAATATAAATCGTGTCGCATAATATACCTTAATAGCCATTGATATGAACAAATTAAATAAGCCAATTAAAGGGCTCATTTCTGACTATTTAGAATGGTTAGAATTAGAGAAAGGACTTTCTAACAAAAGCCAGGAAAACTATTCAAGATTTTTGGAAAAGTTTTTGCGTTTTCTAAAAATAAATAAATTAGAAGACATAAAGCCGCACGAATTAAATTCAGAACATATTTGGAAATATAGATTATTTCTTTCTCGGCCTTTGAATAATAGAAAGCTATTACAACGTTCAACTCAAAACTATTATTTAATCGCGCTCAGGTCGCTTTTAACCTTTTTCACGGAAAAAGATATTCTTTCTTTTCCGCCGGAAAAAATAAAATTAGCAAAAGATAAAACGGAACGGATTGTTAACTTTCTCAACCTGGAACAAGTAGAAAAACTTCTAAATAGTCCAAATGCTTCTAATGTAAGAGGTTTAAGGGATAAAGCCATTTTAGAAACTTTTTTCTCAACAGGATTAAGGGTTGCTGAATTAGTAAATCTTAATCGTGAACAAATTAAAATAAAATCTGATACTAAAGAATTAGAAATTAGTATTATAGGTAAGGGAGACCATCCCCGCACTGTTTACTTTTCAGAAAGAGCTATAGAATGGATTAAAAAATATTTAGAAACACGCAAAGATCAAGAAAAAGCCTTGTTTATAAACTACAGAGGTAAAGAACCAGGAACCAGATTAAATATAAGAAGTATGGAACGGACAGTTAAAAAACACGCTATTTTAGCCGGACTTCCAATAACTACTTCCTGTCATACTCTCAGGCATAGTTTTGCTACAGATTTATTAATAAAAGGTGTTGACTTAAGGGTCGTTCAAGAATTTTTAGGCCATAGAAGTATAGTTACTACTCAAATATATACCCATATCACAAGACCCTACTTAAAAGAGGTGCATAAAAAATATCACGGTATTAAGAATTAGTAAAAAATTAATGTCGCATAATATCACGCACCAAATCTTCGTTGCCGTCGGCTGTATTCCTGAATCGCTTTTTTGAAATCATTAGCAGTAAAATCGGGCCAGGATTTGTCAGAAAAATACATTTGCGCGTCAGCAATGTCCCACATCATAAAACCAGCAGACATATGTGGCTCTCCGCCAGTTCTAATTAGGTAGTCAACACGCGGCAAATCTTTAGTAAAAAGATATTTTTTAATAAGTTGTGGAGTTATCTTAAAATCAGGATTATCTAAATTTTGCTTGCTAATCTTTCTGATTGCTTTTAGCATCTCATCTATCCCGCTATAAGCGATAAAAAAGTTTAAGAAAAATTTATTATAATTCTTTGTCGTTTCTATGGCTCGCTTCATAGGTTTTTTTACTTCTTCTGGGAACTGCTTTCTCCATTCGCCAAAGATATTAACTCTAACCTGCTCTTTATGAATTCTTTTATCAATAGCTAATTCAGCAAACTCTTTTTTGAATAAATTCAACAGAAATTTATTTTCTGCTTTTGGCCGTTTTGCTAAATTATCCTGCGATGACGCCCAAAAAGAAAAATAAGGGATTTTAATATCTAAAGCCGCTTCAAATATCTTTTTGAGGTTTTCAGTGGCATACTGATGGCCAATCCAGGGTTTTAGGCCTTTAGCCCTTGCCCATCTCCGATTGCCGTCAGGGACAATAGCTATATGATAAGGTTTTTTATTTAACATTATGTAGACCTTTTGCGAAATTTATCATGAAATCCCCTTCTATTTTTGCATTAGATGGTAAAATCCAAGGCAGATTAAATCCTAAAAAATAAATCAGTTTAGTGATAAATTTTGAAAAAATAATTTCCGGGACAAAACATCTTTTCATTGCTTTTTGATAAGCAAAAAAATCAGGAAAATGTTTCAAAAGTAATTCACAGCTCTTTAACCCCCAAATTACTCCTCCCCCGCTCCATGGCTTGGTAAGGCCTACTGATTCACCGCAAAGCGTTACACACGGATTAGAAGGTATAGAAAATCCATGAGATACCAATGCCGAATTTACTTTCTCAAGTTTTATCTCATTTTTTGTTAAAAATTTTTGAAAAAGCAAACGGCATTCTTTTGGCTCTGCAATTATTCCGTATTCTGTTTCTTGTTTTTTTGGAATTTTCCAGATAAATCCCCTATTTACTGCCCAGGTCTCTATAAAATTTGATTCCTTGTCAAATTTATTGGCAAATCCTTGAATAGCTAACTGAAAATTAGGACTGGCAAGGCTTAAGGACTGCCTCACAAAAGAATTCGCGCCATCACAACCAATAATTCGGTCAAACCCCACCGGTAGAGTATTTATTTGACGGTTTAGAATAATTTTTGCTCCGGCTTTTTGCGCCAAATCAGCTGTTAATTTATCTAATTCAAAATGGCTTATTGTAAAAAATTTTTTAGAAAATAAAACCTTAATTTTCTTTTTTGGAAAATTTATTATGACAAATTCAATTTCATTTTCAATTAAATTTTTACTCTGTGGTATGTAGTCAAAAATTTGTTCGGAAAAAAGCCCTGAACAAACCTCTTTTCCTATTTTCTTCTTCTTTTCAAAAACCGTAACATCCTCTCCCCTTTCAGTAAGTTTCCATGCAAGATAAAGGCCGCAGATCCCTGCTCCAATAATTGCTACTTTCATATTCTATTTTAATTGACTCTTTTTCTTGCTGCTTAGCTACTATGTAGCCCATAGCAAAAGAAAGTAAAGAAATCAATATCACGCCAATAACTAATACAATATCTTCTTGATGAGTTTTGACAAATTGTATAAATTTTGCTAACATAATATATATGGCTAAGACAAAATCTAGTGGTACAACAAAATTAGGAAGGGATTCTAATCCAAAATATTTAGGAGTTAAACTTTATGCTGGGCAAAAAACTAAACCCGGTAGTATTATTATTCGCCAAAGAGGAACAAAATTTTTTCCAGGAAAAAATGTCAAAAGAGGCGCTGATGACACCCTTTATGCTATGAAAGAAGGGGTAGTTAAATTTACCACAAAACGCAAGAAAAAATTTGACGGTAGCCAAAGAGTTGCTAAGATAGTTAACGTATACACGCCTTAATAAATTCTCTAAATAATGGATGCGGCTTTAGCGGCCGTGATTCAAATTCTGGATGGAATTGGGTTGCCACAAAAAAAGGATGATTTTTTATTTTTATAATCTCAACCAAGTCCCTATCTGGATTTATTCCAGCCATTATTAGCCCTTTCTTCTCTAATATGCCCCTAAATTCATTATTTAGCTCGTAGCGGTGCCTATGGCGTTCAAGTATATCAGATATCCTGTAAGCCTTAAAACTAGTCGTATTTGGCTTTATTTGGCAAGGATAGTCTCCTAACCGCATCGTGGCACCATATTTTTTTTCTTTTAATAACGCCTTTTGTTCCGGCATTACATCTATAACATTTTCTTTTTCATTTTGCGACATTTCAGTAGAATGCGCATTTTTTAATTTACAAACATTTCTGGCAAATTCTATTACTGCTAATTGCATTCCTAAACATAATCCCAAAAACGGGATTTTATTTTTACGGCAAAATTCAATTGCTTTTATTTTGCCTTCCACTTCCCTACTTCCAAAACCGCCCGGTACTATTATTCCGTCATATTTTTTTAATTCTTGAAGTGAAGATGAATTTTTTTCGTATTTCTCGCTGAATAACCAATAAATTTTCGGTTTTTTTTTATGAAACCATGAAGAATGCTTAATCGCCTCAATCACGGAAATATAAGAATCAGCTAAAACAAAATCTCCGGTGGCAAAATATTTTCCCACAATGCCAATTTTAACTTGTTTTTTTAATGATTTTATTTTTTTAACAAGTTGTTTCCAATCGTCTAAATTGCTTTTTTTTGGTTTTAAGCTAAATTTTTTAAGAATTTTATTTCCTAAATTTTCCTTTTCAAAATTTATGGGTATATTGTAAATAGAATCCACATCCGGAGCCGAAATTATATCTTCAACAGACATATTGCAAAATATTGATAATTTTTCTTTTCTTTTTCTATCTAAAGGTTTTTCTCCTCTCGCAAGTATAAAATCTGCCTGTATACCGGCTGAATTTAATGAACGCGAAGCATATTGAGTGGGTTTTGTTTTCATTTCCCCTACTTTTTTTGGAATCGGAAGATAACTTACTAAAATAAAAAGAACGCCTTTTGGATGTTGAAATTTCATCATTCTAGCTGCTTCTAAAAATAACAAATTTTGATACTCCCCCACTGTGCCGCCTATTTCAATAATAGTTATTTGAGATTTATTTTTTAGCGAGGACTCTTTTATTCTTCTTATAATTTCATTGGGAATATCCGGAACAACTTCCACGTCTTCACCGCCATATTCTAAATTTCTCTCTTTCTTAATAACTGTTTGATAAATTTGTCCTGTTGTTATGTAATTATCTTTTGTTGACGCAATATCTGTAAATCTTTCATAATTTCCCAGATCCTGGTCCGCTTCAATTCCATCTTTTCCAACAAAGACCTCTCCATGTTCTGTCGGCCTGATTGTTCCAGCGTCAATATTAACATACATATCACATTTAATCATACAAACAGAAAAACCCTTGCTTTGAAGGATTTTCCCAATAGACGCTACCGCAATACCTTTTCCTACTGAAAACATTACTCCGCCAATAACGAATATAAATTTTGGCATAGCTAAAATTGAAAATTTTTTAAAGTTTTTTTTCTACGACTATCACTTTCACTTCTCCTTCTAAATTATGTTCAAACTTAATTTTAACTGGGAATTCTCCTAATTCTTTAATTGGTTCCTTTATCTCAATCTGACTTGCTTTAACATTAAAACCCATTTCTTTTAATGTTTCAGAGATTTTTTTAGAAGTTATTGTTTCAAAAAGTTGTTCCTTTTCTCCTGTCTTAACAGCAATAATTATTTCCTGACCGTCAATAGCGGACGCGATATTTTCAATTTTTTCCAATTCTTGTTCAGCTCTTTTTTCCTTTATTTCTCTTTGTTCTTCTGCCCATTTTAGATTTTTTTCTGTTGCCATTTTTACCAAACCCTTAGGAATTAAAAAATTTCTGGCATAACCGTCAGATACATTTTTTACTTCGTATTTTTTTCCCAATTTCTCTATGTCTTGTAAAAGTATAACACGCATATTTTAACTTATTATATTACATTTCCTTTACTATTTCAATAGCCCTGTCTAATTGTGGGTCTTGTTCCGTTTCAAAGTCCTGTTCAGTTATTTCTATTTTTATATCTGGTTCTAATCCATTATTTGTAATCAATTCTCCTTTAGGTGTAAGCCAGTTTGCTATAGTAATCTTAAGAAGACCCTCTTTTAATTTTTTTGGAATCTGCACCGTTCCCTTGCCAAATGACTTTTCTCCAATAAGATTTACTCCCCTATTATCTCTTAAAGCGCCAGCCAAAATTTCAGAACCAGAAGCAGATCCCTGGTTAATTAAAATTACCATTGGATAAGATAAAAGTCTTGCCGGACCCTTTGCTTTATATTCTTTGTTTTCTTTTAATTCGCCAAAATCTTCAATAACTACAATTTGTCCTTTTTCTAAAAACCATCCTGCAATATCTTGGGCAACCTCTAAATAACCGCCAGGATTATTCCGCAGGTCTAAAATGATTTTTTGAGCAGAGGAATCTAAAATTTCTAAAGCGGCTTTCCTGAAATCCACTCTTGCCTTTCCTGAAAAATGATAAAGTTTAATATAGGCAATGTCATCTTCTTTTAATTCCCATTTAAGTGAAGGTATTTCAATAACCCCTCTAATAATTTTAATTTTTTTGGTAGTCCCCCACCCTTCTCTAAAAACAGTAAGACAAACCTCTGTTCCTTTCGGTCCCCTGATAAGTTTAACTGCTTTATCAATAGTTAAATCAGCGGTTAATATCTCATCAACTTTCAAAATCTTATCACCGGCTCTCAAGCCCGCTTTTTGCGCAGGCGTACCCTCTAAAGGAGCAATAACCGTGAGCTGTGCTTTTCTTATTCCTATTTCCATTCCCACGCCCTGAAATTCTCCTTTTATGTCTTCTTCAAATATCTTAGCGTCTTCCGGGTCTAAATAAACCGTATAAGGGTCTTCTAAACTTTTTACCATTCCGGAAATCGCGCCATAGAGCATTTGTTTGCTGTCAAACCTTTCCGGCTCAACATATTTTTCTTTTAGCGTGTTATACGCTTCCCAAAACAAAGATAAATCCAGGTCGTCTGAAGGAGAAATTTTTAACTTGCCCTCAATGTCGCCATAATAAAAACCGAAATTAAAACTAATCAACAAAGCAATAATTATTAAACCCAATATCACAATTTTTTTAATTAAAGAAGTCATACAAAATATTATCAATCACTTATCATTAAATTTAATGTATTATAGCAAATTTCAATAAAAAAATCCATAAGTTAATTTTTGGAGGATAAAAATTCTAAAATTTCTTCTTTTAATTTTGGAATAATTTTTCTATACTGTTTGGGCAAAAATTTTCCTAAATCCATTTCAAGCTTTTTAAGAGGATATGTTCGAAATTTTTTTAAAAATGTTTCTTCATTGAATTTTAGACCAACCTGTTTTAATTTTTTATCTAAAAATTTCTTTTCAAAGGAATTTTTTTTTGAAAAAAGATACCAAAGGTCAAAAACATCTCTTCCTTTATCCCTGGTTAAAAATGCCCTGATTTTTTCAATCAAAATTTCTTCTTGCTTCAAAGATAAAATTAATGAAAAAGAAGCGATTGGAAATCCTGTTTCTATATTTGAGATGGATGGCTTGAGGATCAAATTTTCAAAAGAAAAATCTATTCTTATAGTTAAAGGATATTTGAATTCTTTGCCCTGATATTTTAACTTATATCTTAAAGATTTTTTTCCAGAATAAACGAAAATCAACTCAATTCCAGGATTTTCTTTTTTAATATTTTCTGTAACTTTTTTTATCAGTTTTTCTGCGATTTTTTTAGATAAAAGACAGGAAAAATCCAAATCTTCAGAAAAACGTGGAGAATTATACAATAAATGCAGGCAAGTTCCACCCTTAAAATAAACTTTGTCGGATTCTTTTTCCCTATAAAGATAATTCAAAAATAATATCTGTAAATATTCACGGAAAACAGTTAATTTATCAATTCCAAAATACAAAGAGAGTTTTTCTAATTGTTTTTGAGTAATCATAAGTTCATTTTCTCAAAAAATTTATCTAATTGTTTATTTTTGGCAATTTTGACAAAATTAAATAAATTTTTTTTATTGATTTTTCCTAAATCAAATTCATCTCTTTCAAAATTTCTTAAACCTTTGTAAAAAAAGTAAAGATAATCAAATAAGGCTTTTTCCGGTAAAGCAATTAAAAAATTTTCTTTTTTTTCATAGCCCAAAAATAAATCTCTTTTGATATGAAAATAACTAAATTCTTTATTTAGAGTTTCGATAGTTTTTGTTTTTTTTATGGTAATTGAGGTAATCTGATAAGGAAATTGGGCAATAATTCCATAAAAAGAAAGAGCAGTTTCCAAAGAAATATAAGATGGCGAATACAAAAAATTAGCTATTTGAAAATCATTAGATGACAAAAGAGAAAAAAGATATTTTCCCTTAGTTAGTTGTTTTAGAATTCCTTTTTTGGACAATCTTTCAATAATTTTGTACGCAGTATTATCTTTTTTAATTGAGAAAAATTTTTTAATATCAGAAACAGTAAACAAGCCCAG
>DAOWLG010000052.1 GCA_030643485.1 Candidatus Nealsoniibacteriota bacterium
AGGCATTGTAACAAACCTCTTTTTATCTCTCACAAACGCTACGAGAACACTTCTCGTAGTATTGAATTTATGGAGGAAAACTGGTGCGCTTTGATGCGCAACCCGTGTGGTCTCGCGAATCATTATTGGAATTTTGAATTTTTCAGACAGATCAAAAGCAAATTTTACAAAATCTTTGCATTCCTGCGGGTTAGACGGCTCCAAAATCGGGATATGAGCCAGATTGGCAAAACCTCGGCTATTTTCTTCTGTTTGCGCGGAACTCCAGCAATTCGGGTCGTCTGCGACAATAATTACCATGCCTCCCTTAACGCCTGAATAAACCAAAGGAAGCAAAAAATCAGACGCAACATTCAGTCCAAAATTTTTCATTGCCACTAAACTTCTTAAACCGGAAAAAGAAGCGCCAGCAGCCGCCTCCATCGCCACCTTTTCATTGGTGGAAAATTCAAAATGAAAATTTGTAATTTGTGTTTTGTATTTTGTATTTTGTTTGTGATTTGTAATTTGGGTTTTGGAAATTTCCCAAAATGTGTTTCCGATTTCAGACGCCGGTGTGCCGGGATAAGTGGAAATAAACTGAACGCCTGCTTCCAAGGCGCCCCTGACTATTGCTTCATTACCCAGAAGGATAACTTTCTTATTTGGCTTTTCTAAAACATTTTGAAACATAAATGTTTAACTTTGGTATTTTTCTATAGCTTTTTTAATAATTTCCATTGCTTTTTCTTTTCCTTCAAATTTCCCTACTTCCACATATTTATATTTTTCCGGCTCTAATTTTTTGTAATCTTCAAGATATACTTTAATCTCTTTTCTAATATGTTCTGGGATATCGTTGATGTCTTGAATTTCTTTGAATCTCGGGTCAACTTTTTCTACAGGTACCACAATAATTTTATTATCCACACCTGCCTCGTCTCTCATTTTCAGCAATCCTACAGGTCTAACTTTGATAACACAACCGGAAAAAGTTGGATAAGTGGTTAAAACAAAAACATCTAAAGCATCGCCATCTTCTGAACGGGTTTGCGGTATAAAACCATAATCGCAGGGATAAAACATTGGCGAATAATTCACCCTATCTAACTTGAAATATCCACCTTCCTCGTCGTATTCATACTTATTAGCGCAACCTTTTGGGATATCCACTACTACATTAATTTGTTCCGGCGGATTTTCACCAGCCGCTATGTCTTTGTAAAGATTCATAATATAATATAGAATAAAGGCAAAACAATGGTTGAAAAACTTAAACATTAAAGCGAGGGAATTAATTTTTGGGACAGTCCGCAGTGAATTGGCTTGGTCTCCCGAATTTTGCTCCGCAAAATTCGGGAGCAATTCACGAGTAGCAGCAAATTTCCGCTGGAGAAATTTGCGTGTCCCAAAAATTAAATTTCCGAGCTTTAACTCTTTCAAACATATTGTTAAGTTATTTATTCTACGGTTACGGACTTTGCCAAATTACGCGGTTTATCTATATCTAAACCTAATTCTAAACCTAAATAAGCGGCGAAAAGATGTAATGGAAGTACTGATAAAATCGGAGTCAACATCTCTAATGTTTTCGGGATATAAATCACATCATCAGCCAAGCTTTTAATTTCTTCATTGCCTTCTGTGGTAATGGCTAAAATTTTACCCTTTCTCGCTTTAACCTCTTCCATTGCGTTCTTCATTTTATCATAAATAGAGTCATAAGGACAGATACAAACCACTGGAAAATTCTCATCTATCAAGGCAATTTGGCCGTGTTTCATTTCTCCGGCCGGAGTAGCTTCAGCATGAATTTTCCAGGCAATTTCTTTTAATTTCAAAGCGCCCTCTAAAGCAATAGGAAAATTATATTTCCTTCCTAAAAAATAAAAATTTCTATATTCAGAATATTTTTTCGCTAAGTCCTTGATGTAATCGGATTGGGCTAAAATCTTTTTTGCCAAATTCGGCAGTTTTTCTAATTCCTCTAAAATTCTTTTACCGGTTACTAAACTCATTTCCCTTTGTCTACCCAAAAATACAGTAATCAATGCCAAAATACACAACTGGGAAACAAATGCTTTTGAAGAAGCAACAGCAATCTCGGGACCTATGCGGCAATAAACACCAGCGTCTGTCTCGCGGGTAATGGAAGACCCGACTGTATTCACTAAACCCAAACATAAACAACCCTTTCTCTTTGCTTCTTTAATTGCTTCTAATGTATCTGCTGTTTCCCCGGATTGAGAAACAGCCAAGACAGCTGTTTTGTCGTCTAAAATAGCATTCTTGTAACGAAACTCGGAACCTATTTCCAATTTTGTCGAAATCTTGGCATATTCCTCAAACATATACTCCCCTACTTTGCCGGCATAACTTGCGGTGCCGCACGCAACAATAACGACTTTTTCTATTTTTTTTAATTGTTCCGAGACCTGCTCCAATCCGCCTAATTTTGCCAATCCTTGTTCTAAAATCATTCTGCCGACAATACTCTTTTTAATCGCTTCCGGCTCCTCAAAAATTTCTTTCAACATAAAATGGGAAAATCCTTGTTTTTGCGCATCCTCTACCTCCCACTCAATTTTTTCAATCGGCTTTTCTTTTAAGATAAAAAAGTTATCAGGAGACAGGACCGCGATTTCATTATCGTCCAAAGTAATCACCTGTCTGGTGTGGGAAACAATAGCAGCAGGGTCAGAAGCAACTAAAAACTCGTCCTGATTAATTCCTAAAATCAAGGGTGAGCCCAATTTTGCCGCCACGATTTTTTGAGGGTCATTGCGGGAAATAATTGCCAAAGCGTAAGCGCCCTTAACTTCTTTTAATGCGTGTCTCACCGCGTCTTCAAGGGGTTGTCCAGGGTTAGAATATTTTTCAATCAAATGGGCAAGCACCTCGGTATCTGTTTCGCTTGCGAATTTATGTCCTTCTGTAATTAGCGCTTCTTTTAACTCTTTGTAATTTTCAATAATGCCGTTATGGACTAAATAGATATTTTTCTGGCAATCGCAATGCGGATGCGCGTTTGCTTCGCTCGGCTCTCCGTGAGTTGCCCATCTGGTATGTAAAATAAAAGGGCTGCCGCTAAAACGCGCTTCTGAAAATTTTTTCTCAAGTTCATCTATTTTGCCTTTGGCTTTCAAACATAAAATCTCCTGTTTTTCAGGATTAAAAACCGCGATTCCCGCAGAATCATATCCCCTGTATTCCAAACGGCGCAACGCGCTCAACCCGAGCTGGGGATTATTATTTTTACCAATGTAGCCAACTATGCCGCACATAATACTCGCTCGCCCTAACGGGCTCACTTAATTTTCAATTTTCAATTTTCAATTTTCATTAAATTTTCAATGATTCAATTTTCAATGTTTAGAAATTTAGTCATTAGAAATTTAATAGAAATTAAAAATTAGAAATTAGAAATTTTCATATCACTATATTGATGAGCCTCCCTTTAATAAAAACTGTCTTTCTTACTACCTTGCCTTTTGTGTATTTTAGCACTTTTTCTTGGGATAAGGCAAATTTTTTCGCTTCATTTTCTGAAATATCTGCTTCAACTTGTATTTTATCGCGCACCTTCCCATTGATTTGGATAACTAAAATAATTTTTTCTTCTTTAACCATTTTCGGGTCATATTTTGGCCATTTTTCTTGAAAAATAGATTTTTTGCCTGCCCCGTAGGAAGCCAAAGGTTTTCCTTCGGGGTGTCCTAATTTCTGCCACAATTCTTCAGCAAGGTGCGGCACAAAACACGACAGTAATTTCAATAATAATTGATAATTTTTCGTTGACAATTCTTTTTGTTTTTCCATTTCATTTACTAAAACCATTATTTGCGAAATTGCGGTATTAAACTTTAAATTCTCAATATCCTCTGTCACTTTTTTGATTGTCTGATGGACTAAACGATTAATCTTGTTTGAAAATTGAAAATTGGAATTTGATTGAAAATTGGTCATTGAAAATTGAAAATTTAGAGAAAGTTTCCAAACTTTCTCAAGGAATCTTCTCATTCCAACCAGTCCTTTTGTATCCCACGCGATTGCTTGCGTATATGGTCCCATAAACATTTCATATAATCGCAAACTATCAGCGCCAAATTTTTTAACAATATCGTCTGGATTTATTACATTACCCAAAGACTTTGACATCTTTCTTCCGTCTTCGGCTAAAACCATTCCATGCGAAGTCCGTTTTTGATATGGCTCGTCCTGCGGAACATTGCCAATATCAAAAAGAAACTTATACCAGAAACGGGAATATAAAAGATGCAAAGTGGTGTGTTCTATACCGCCATTATACCAGTTCACGGGCATCCAGTATTTTAGTTTCTTTTTGTCTGCTAAAACCTTATTATTTTGAGGGTCAATATAACGGATAAAATACCAAGAAGAGCCGGCCCAGTTAGGCATCGTATCCGTCTCTCTTTTTGCGCGCGAGCCGCATTTTGGGCATTTAACATTAACCCATTTAGAAACTTTTACCAAAGGCGACTCGCCAGTGCCGCTCGGCTGATATTTTTCCAGATAAGGAAGTTTCACTGGTAAATCTTTTTCAGGAACCGGCGTTGCTCCGCATTTTTCACAATGAATTATCGGAATTGGCTCTCCCCAATAATGCTGCCTTGAAAAAACCCAATCCCGTAATTTGTAATAAACTACTTTTTTACCAAAGCCCTGGTTTAGTAATCTTTTTTGGTCTATTAATCGCGCTTTTTTAATGGGTAAATTATATTTTTTCGCAAATTCAAAATCTCGTTCGTCGTGCGACGGAACAGCCATAATCGCGCCTGTCCCATAATGCGGCAAAACATAATCAGCAACAAAAATCGGTATTTCTTCCTGATTAACCGGATTGATTGCTTTAATTCCTTTTATTTCAATTCCTGTTTTTTCTTTAATCAGTTCTGTCCGCTCTAAATCACTTTTCCTCTTGCTTTTTTCAATATATTTTTTGACTTCCTTGTAATTCTTGATAATTGATAATTGATCATTGATAATTTCGTGTTCTGGCGCAACAACCAAATAAGTACACCCAAACAAAGTATCCGCCCTCGTCGTAAAAACTTTAATTCTTGATTCGTAATTCTTAATTCTAAATTCTATTTCCGCGCCTTCTGATTTTCCTATCCAATTTATCTGCTGTGTTTTTACCTTTTCCGGATAATCCACTTTCGCTAAATCTTTAATAAGGCGGTCTGCGTAAGCAGTAATTTTCAACATCCATTGCTTCATTTGCTTTTTCTCTGTTGCCGCGCCACATCGTTCGCACTTACCCTGCACAACTTCTTCATTTGCCAATCCAATTTTACAGGAAGGGCACCAATTTATTGGCATCTCTGTTTGATAAGCTAATCCCTTTTCAAAAAGTTTAAGAAAAATCCATTGTGTCCACTTGTAATATCTTGGGTCAGTGGTATTTATTTCCCTGTCCCAATCAAGAGATATGCCCAACATCTTATATTGCCTCTTAAAATTAGCAATGTTTTTGGCAGTTGTCTTTTTAGGATGAATACCGGTTTTTATAGCGTAATTTTCCGCGGGCAAGCCAAAAGCGTCCCAGCCAATAGGAAATAAAACATTATAACCCTCCATTCTTTTCTTGCGGACTACGGCGTCCAAAGCGCAATAACTGCGGCAATGTCCCACATGAAGCCCGTCACCAGAAGGATAAGGAAATTCAAACAAAATATATTTCTTGGGTTTTTTTGAAAAATCTTTGGCTTGAAAAAGCCCTTGCTTATCCCATTCCTTCTGCCATTTTTTTTCAATTTTTTGCGGATTATATTGTTCCATAAATGAATCATTTTAATCTTACCATAAAACCCTATCCCTTTTCAAGTAAAAATGGCAGAGAACTTTTCTCTGCCATTTTTACTATTTGCCCTGCCGAGCACTTCCCCTTTCTGTCATTGCGAGGAGCCAGCAGGCGACGAAGCAATCTAAACAAGGAATAGAGGTTGCTTCGTCCCCCGCCCTTGCATGCAAGGGCGGGGTCCTCGCAATGACAAAGAGAGAAGGTATTTCGTAATTCAAGGTATCTTACCATCGTGGAAGAATCTCTTTCCACCAAGGAAGAGGGAGTTTAACCTTAAAATCATTTTCATCTTTTGTCTTTGGACAAGAAAATCCTGACGAATCATCTATTTGTAAAGTTATGAAAGAATTATCATCAGGATAAGTAAATTTAATCTGCGGATTTTCAGAAGTGGGTCCATTGACAGGATCTGTAAATTCGCCATTAGAAGAAATACTCCAAGAGAATGAATTTCCAGAACAGGAGGGTCCGCCGGCATCGTAGCAAACACTCATAGTTGAACATAATTGAACTATCTCGTCTACTGCCGGAGATTCAGGGCTCAAAGTGAAATCAGGATAAGGATAGGCATGAGAAGGAGTAGTGAAATTAGTTCCTTCTTCCCAATCTGTAGACCATTTGTCGCCATCTTTAACTTTCACTCGCCAGTAATAAGTATCATTATAATCTATATCATCTCCATCGCTTGGAGTAATAACTACATCAACTTTTGTAGTACCAGTTCCACCATCCGAAATAACTTGAAAAACATCTGGAAGGTCAACTACTATATCTTCAGGATTAAATCCTGAATTAGTAGCTACTTGAAAATGATAATGGGATTGATCTATTCCTTCCGGATCAGAATAAGTCCACTCAAAGCCAATAGTACCATTTCCTTGAATAACTGTACAATAATTCGGTTCTCTACCTAAATTACTAACACTAGGTGGAGTATTAATATTAATAAAATATACTTTGTAATCCTTATGTGTCCCATTGCAAGCATCCTGTTTATCACATGCAGAATTTCCTTCACAATTCTCGCAATTAAAACTAATCCAGCCAACAACATCGCTTCCATATGCCCAACCCTCAAATTCATTAGTGGAAGAATTTAACGACACGCCATAAGGACTCGTATCCTTGGCAGTTCCTTCTAATTTTATCCAGCCGTCCCAGCCATCGGTTCGTGTCGCACTGTTGCAATCATTATTTACCGTGCCTGCGCAAGCCCTTGCCCAGCCAGTAACCGTATTATCCGCTTCTAACTTTGCTTCACATATCCCGCTCGGACAATCAGTTAAATCGCTTTTATTAAAACTAATATAATCAATATTTTCTGAATAGGCATAACCGGAAAATTCTTTTGTATCCGCGTCAATAGTCACTTTGTAAGGTTTGTTTGCGGTTGTCTCAGGATTGTCCGAATTGAAACTAATCCAGCCAATGTTTTCCGACCAAGCCCAGCCAAAAACATCATTTTCAGACTGCGCGCTAGCAAAATTAGGCGCAAAAATCGCGCTAAAAATAAATATCATCCCTATTAACCCCGTTAGAGAATTGAAAGGATTAACTATTTTTATAGACCTTAATTTATTTAACATTTTCATTGATTTTAGGTTATTCCACGACTTCTCTAACGGGGTAAAAATTAAATTGATTTTTTTGACATTTTACAAAGGAACTGTTGAGGTCTAACCTCAACGCGCTTCAAATGGTAGCTTCGCTTTTACTGTTCCTATTGTCCGGAAATGGTTTCAGTAATAAGTTTAATTTGGGAAGTAAAATCCTCAACCATAATACCCAAATACTTTTGATATTCCTCTTTTTGCTCTTTAATTACAACATCAAAATGTTCTTGGTAGTCATCTTTTTGCTTTTTCAATATCCCTTTTAATTTTTCCTCATTGATTTCCATAGTTTTTTATCTAATTTGTGTTGTTGATGTCAGACCTCAACCGAGCTCAATTTTCAAAATAGTCGAATTTACCCTGTTAAATAATTTCGCCTTTGGCGAAATTGCCGCAAAGCGGCATTTAACAGGGTGAATCAGTCCTTAATACAACGAACGCTGAACGCGTACGCACGAAAGCTCCTATTCATGCTCGCATTACTGCTGCAGAAGAACAGGAGGCGGGCGTACGCACCATTAACCGTAGAACTCCAATAGCGGCCGTTGATTCCTACACCGCCAGACAAGCCATCGCAGCGGGCGCGATAGCCAGCTATTGTTAATTTTAACGGACTTCCAAAAGCTCCTATGGCATTATTACTAATCCAGCTTAGTCTTTCTGCTTCCAACTCTGTTTTTGTTGGTAATCTCCAACCATCAGGACAAGGGTTATTAATGTAATCTGGACTATTCCATAAATTATCATTTTGAGGGACACGCCAATCATAAGGACTACTGCATTCTAAAATAAAATTGCTATTGCCAGGATTATCTGTACTTGAATTTGTAGACGTAGTGCCGCTGGTGCGGTCTTGATGACCATCATCTAATCGTCCCCACTGAAATAAATCGCCGAAAGCAGTGAAGTTAGTAGAACTTGTAGCCACCTGTGAAGCGCCCAAATTCCTATCCATCCAACATTCACTATTATGTTCTACTGTTCCATAAGTGACTGAACTGCCCCTGTAAAAGAAAGTTACATCATCCCCGCAACTCCAAGGTAGTGTTGGTGATATTAGATTCCAATCACTTCCATTGCACAATTCTAATTTTGATTCTCCAGAATTCCATCTTAATTTAATGTTCCCGCAATTGAATTATCGCAGATATCGCTAATGTCTCCTACCTTCACTCCTCCGCTTACGTCCAAATCACCGAGAAAAGTGTATTTGCCGGTTCCGGCAAAGGTTCTTTCCGCGTCAGTGTCGCCGCCTATTTGGCTGGCTTTGTGACCAGGGTCTGGCGATGACGGCGAAGCCGTGCCAAATTGAATTGCGGTGAAGATTGCGCCGCCGCCTAACAGAATCAATGCGGCTCCTAAAAAAATTTTCTTTGAAAAAGTTATGTGAAACATATTTTTCTTGAAACTTGAAAACTCTCTAATTGTCATTGCTTCGCTATCGCTCGCAATGACAAAAAGGAATGTATTTTCATGTTTTATGTTTTATAATTATTGTATTTTACCACATCCTTTAGAAAATGTCCCTGTGGATAACTAATAGGCTGTTGATGTAATAGGCTGTTGATGTCAGACATCAATAGCACTTACTTTTTAATTTTGAACTTTTTTTCTAATTTTTTTAAGGTTTCCATCACGCCGGTATATTCCAATTCTGACATAGGAAGCATTGCCGGACCTAAAAATCCCTGTCTTCTTATTTCTTCTGCTTTTCGCGAAACATTGTTTCTCACATAATCCCAATACGGATGGTCAAAAGCGTCTGCTGGCTCCGTGAGTTTTCCATTCTTTACAGAAAAAGCCAAACAATTTACCACTGGCGGACCGTCAAAAAAAGAAATAGAAGAATTCTTTTTTACCGGCATCAATGGTCCGTTATGGGAACCACGCATAAAGCCGGCAACGAAATGGCCAATGGTATATGGCGAAAGAATTTCACCAGTGGCTGGAAAATCTTTTTGTGTTCTTACCAATGTTACCGGGTCGTCTTTTCCTACATATTTTCCGGCTATGTTATGCAAACGAGTAGTGCTAGCAGAAACCACTTGCTCTCCGCTTGCCCTTGACCAAATACTTTCTACCACAAACCTGCCATTATCCCGCAGAAGAGCGGCAATATCATAAATTTCTTCTGGTGAATTTAATTCAATAATTTTATCTGCTTGAGTATAAGAAACATCCATTATCCGAAACTTAAATCCCTGTTTTAGTTTAGGAGAAAGAATTAAACCGGGAGTGTGCATCGGGTCGCAGAAAGACAAATATAAAGGAAGATTGTAAGCGCCAGGCTCGGTTTTATCCGCGGCAAACATTAAAAACGGTTCTGACGGTCTTTCCTCTATTTCCATTTCTGCTACTGCTGGTCCCATTCCTTTAACATTTCCGGAAAAAGTGTCTTTTAATAAATCCTGGCCCGCGCCGTAAAGGCCCTGCGCTCTTGCTGCTTTTGTGCCGGCTAAAAAAGCGTCCCAGCAGAGTTTATGAATTTTTTCATCCAACACACCTCTTTTGTGTGTTGATAAAATAGCAATATCGTCGCCAGTGTGTCCAATATAAAAATCAATAAGCAACTGCTTTCCATTTTTTCTAATATAATTTTCTACTGCGTCTAAAAGTTTTTGGCTGGGTTTAATGTGCCCGCCAATAGAGCCAATGTCCGCCTTAATAATAGATAAAGTAATCTTCATAAAATTCTTAAAACTTGAAACCTGAAACATAAATTTAATTAAAAATTTCATGTTCCATATTTCATGTTTTATATTTCATAGTTTAGTAATTATAGCACACTAAACCTTGCAAGACAACAAAACCAACTCTCATTTTTTGGCAAGGAAAAGTATGGTTTTAATTATGGTGTC
>DAOWLG010000025.1 GCA_030643485.1 Candidatus Nealsoniibacteriota bacterium
ATTAAAAAATACAAAAAAGAAGAGCCATTAATTTTAGATTTAGTTACAATTAACAAAAATTTAGATAAAAAAAAATTTATTGGAAAAGACCTTTTAATTAAAAAAGGTCCAATAATTTACGATTCTAATAAATTATCAAAAATTTTATTAAAACTATGAACCTTCAAATTGTCCAAAATTTAGCTATCAATTCGGCTAAAAAATCAGGAAAGATGTTATTAGATAATTTAGAGAATATTAAAATTGTAAAATTTAAGGATAGGCAGGATATTGCCACCAATTTTGATTATGAATCTGAAAGGATAATAGTGAACGCTATAAGAAAAAAATTTCCCGGGCATAATATTAATACAGAAGAAAGCGGAATAATCAAAGGAAAGTCCGATTATACATGGGTAATTGATCCGTTAGATGGCACTAAATATTATATCAGAAAAGTTCCATTATTTTGTATTTCAATTGCCTTGCAATACAAAAATGAAACTATCTTTGGTTTGGTATATAACCCATCCACTAAAGAAATGTTTTGCGCCAAAAAGGGAGATGGAGCCTATTTGAACGATAAAAAAATTAAAGTTTCCAACCAAAAGAATTTAGAAGATGCTTTTATTTATGTTGAGTTGCCAAATCCCAACATATCACGTAATGAATTTAATAAATACTCAAAATTTTTTACAAATCTTAATTGGCGTTCTTATCGTATTAGGGTATTTGGTTCAGGGCCCCTTGGATTATGCTATGTGGCGCTTGGCGCTTTTGAGGCGTATGTTAATCTCGGGAATCCGACAGGGATGTATGACCTTGCCGCTGGCTTAATTATTCTAAAAGAGGCGGGCGGAAAAATTGCTGATTTGAAAGGCAATTTAATTAAATTGAAAGACCATAAGAAAAGCCTGTTTATTTTAGCCTCTAATGGTAAAATACATAATAAAATTTTAAAATTATTGAAATTTTAATGGTTTCAAAAAACACAATTTCACAAGCAGTAATTTTAGCCGCCGGAACAGGGAAGAGGGTTTTTCCTTTGGCTGTAAATAAACCAAAGCCAATGTTTAAAATTCTTGGAAAACCTTTAATACAGTATGTTATTGAAAACTTGAGAGTTGAAGGCATTAAAGATTTAGTTATAGTTATTGGCCATAATTCTGAACAAATAAAAGATTATTTTAGCGATGGAACTAAATTTGGTGTGAATATAAAGTATACTATTCAAAAAGAAGCATTAGGAATGGCTAACGCGCTTTTATCAGTAAAGGGTTTAGTAAATGATAATTTTTTTGTTCTTAATGCTGACGATGTCTTTGAAAACTATCTACTCAAAGATATGTCAAAAGAATTTGAAAAAAATAATTTGGATATAATTCTTTCTTGCCAGCCAGTGAAAGAAACCTGGAAATTTGGTATAATTGACTGCGATAAGGAGATGAATGTTAGAAATTTTATTGAGAAGCCAGAAAAGGGCAAAGAACCGAGCGATCTTGCTGTTATTGGCGTTTACATAATGACTAAAAAAATTTTTGATTATTATAAAAAAGTAGATACATCAGACCAACAATATGAAGAAGCAATTCAGAAATTTATAAACAATGGCAATTCAGTAAAAGCGATAAAATATGATGGTTTTTTTTCCGCTTATAAATATCCTTGGGATTTATTTGATTTGAACAAATATTTTATAGACAAATTTATTGAAAAACAGTTTATTTCTCCGAGCGCCTCTATTTCTAGCAAATCTTATATTGAGGGGAATGTTTTTATTGATGACGGTGTAAAAGTTATGGAAAATGCCGTGATCAAAGGACCTGCATATATTGGAAAGAACTGCATTATAGGAAATAATGTATTGATTCGGAATTATTCTTCAATAGGAAATAATTCGGTTATTGGATATTCCACTGAAATAAAAAATTCTATTATTGGTGATAATTGTTGGTTTCATTCTTGTTATATCGGTGATTCAATAATCTCTGATAGTTGTTATTTCGGAGCAGGGACAATAACAGCAAATTTTAGATTTGATGGAAAAACAATTAGAGTAGATATTCTAAATAAAGGAAAAGTTGACTCTAATAGAGATAAATTAGGCGCGATAATATCGGATAATTGCAAAACTGGTTGTAATGCAACGATAATGCCTGGTATAAAAATTGGTCCAAATAGTATTATTGGTCCGAATGTTTTACTTGAAAAGGATTTAGAACCAAGTAAAATAATCCTTGTGAAACAGGATTATACTATTAAAGATAATAATATTATTCTAGATAACAATAAAAAATCTGAACTTATGAAAAGATTATTAAACTATAAATGAAAGTCCATAATATGAAAATACAAAAAAATAACAAATATGATATTATTATCATTGGCGGGGGACCTGCGGGAATAACAGCCGCGATTTATGGAGCAAGGGAGGATTTGAATGTTCTTTTAATTACCAAAAATATCGGCGGACAAATAAATAGAAAGACTGTTGAGATTGAAAATTATCCCGGGTTTGGGAAAATTTCAGGCGCGGATTTAGTCCAAAAATTTGAAAGCCATCTGAAAAAATTTAAGATACCTGTGAAGAAAGATAAAGTAATAAAAATAAAGAAACAGAGCAAAGACTTTTCGGTTTTAACAGAGGGGAAAAAAGAATTTAGCGCCCGTTCAATCATTATTGCTTCCGGCGCTGACCCAAGGCCTTTGGAAGTTCCGGGAGAGAAAGAAATGATTGGCAGGGGAGTGAGTTATTGCGCGATATGCGATGGCATACTGTATAAAAATAAAGCCGTAGCAGTGGTTGGTGGCGGAAATTCCGGATTTGAAGCGGCAATATTTTTAGCTCGGTTTGCCAAACAGATTTATATTTTAGAATATGGTTCAAAAGTAAAAGCAGATAAAGTTAATCAGCGACTTGTAGAAAAAAACAAAAAAATTAAAGTTTTTATTAATGTTGAGTTGAAGGAAATTAAAGGAAAAAATTTAGTTGATTCAATAATATATCAAAACAACAAGACAAAAGAATTAAAAACCTTAAAAGTGGATGGGGTGTTTATTGAAATAGGCAGTATTCCAGCTACCGGCTTTGTAAAGGGATTAGTGAGTTTTAATAAAAAGGACGAAATAAAAGTTAATCCATTAACAGGAGAAACAGGAATTTTAGGGCTTTTTGCAGCAGGAGATATTACTGATGTAAAATACAAGCAAATTGTTATTGCCGCTGGCGAGGGCGCAAAAACCGCTCTGTCCGCCAGTAAATATTTACAAACCACTAAATAGTCATTCCGAGCGAATGCGAGGAATCTCTCGCGAATGCGAGGAGTATTCTCAAATGAATTGAGAGATTCTTCACTTCGTTCAGAATGACAAGTATAAAATGAAAGTTCTAAAAATTGGGGCAAAATGGTGCCCGGATTGTGAAATAATGACCCCGCGTTGGCAGGAGATTGAGAAGGAAAATCCTTGGCTAAAAACCAAGTATATTGGGATTGATGAAAATCCAAAAGCAATGAATAAATATAAGATATTATCTTTGCCAACTTTTATATTTTTTGATAAACAAGGAAAAGAAATTTTGAGAATGTTTAAAATAGTAGAAAAAGATATTTTAGTAAAAACAATTTTGAAAAACAAAAATAAGTAAAGAAAACAAAATGTCAAAAAATATTAGCATAATATTTATTATTGGAGTTGTAATTGCCGCAGTTATTGTCGGTTATTTTGTTTATGCAAATCAAAATTCAAATTCAAACCAAAATGGAAATAATTTAGCAGTGCTTGTTTTAGACAAAGAGGAAATAATAGATTTAGATGCTTGCGCAGCGCGGAATTTTTCTAATAAAATTATTATTTTAGAATCAAAATACTGCGGCGCTTGCAAAGTCGTTATCCCTGCTCTGAAACAGATTGAACAAGAATTGTCAGCAGAATTTTTTTTCTTTGATTTGTCTAAAAAAGAAGATACGGAAAAACTTAAAAAATTCAAAATTTGGCCCAAATACACGCCTACTGTTTTAATAGGTTGTAAGATCCTTATTGGCGACCATCAAAAAGACGAATATAAACAAATTATAGAAAATTTCTTGCAAAACGAACAGTAATTATGGAAAAAAGAAAAATCATTATTGCTATTTTAATTGCCGCGGCATTGCTGATTTTCTTTTTTTTAGCCAAACAAGCATCGCCAGATATTTTGAAAGAATTTGGTTTGGGAATGTCTCTGCCTTGGTTCACTTTTCTTATCGCTATTATTGACGGTTTTAATCCTTGCACATTATGGGTTTTGACTTTTTTACTCGTTTTATTGATTTCTGTTTCCGAGGATAGAAAGAGGATATTGATTACAGGTTTTACTTTTGTGGCAGTTATTTTTGCGGTTTATTTTTTATTTATGGCTGCCTGGCTTAATATCTTTTACTATATCGGTTTTATTGAGCCATTAAGAATAGCCATTGCTTTGGTTGCGATTATTGCCGGCGCGATAAACTGCAAAGAATTTTTCGCTTTCAGGAAAGGTATGACTTTAATGATTCAAGAAAAACATAAACCTTTAATAATAAAAAAAATAGAGAAAATGAAAGAAATCATAAAATATGGTTCTTTACCTGCCCTTATTACATCTTCTGTTGTTTTAGCGGTTTTTGCTTCATTAGTGGAGTTGCCCTGCACCGCAGGCTGGCCCATAATTTATACAGGAGTTCTTTCAGTAAAAGTTTTTGAAGGTGGTATTTCCTATTATTTTTATCTTTTGCTCTATAATCTTATTTACATAATCCCTTTAAGTTCAATTATTTTGGTTTTTGGCTGGTTTTTCAAAGGCAGGAAAATTACCAAAGAACAAACCCAAATAATAAAACTAATTGGCGGTGTAATTATGATTGCCTTGGGAATAGTTTTATTAGTGAACCCAGAATTATTAATGTTAATCAAATAAATATGATTTTAGAGGTTAAAAATTTAAGAGTAAAAGGGGATGGAAAAGAGATATTAAAAGGAGTTAATTTGAAAATTAAGCAGGGAGAATGCCAAGCGCTTTTAGGTCCGAATGCCAGTGGCAAGAGCACTTTTGCGCATGTGATTTTGGGAAATCCAAAATATAAAGTTATACAGGGAAAAATTTCATTTAGAGGAAAAAATATCACAAAATTTTCTTCAGAGAAAAGAGCCAAATTAGGCATCGCATTGAGCTGGCAGAATCCACCGGCAATAAAAGGAGTGAAATTATCCCAATTGTTAAGAAAGTTTCAGAGGAGACCCGTTCTCCCCAAAATTAGGGGAGAACGGGTCTCCTCTGATTTATTAGAAAAAGAGGTGAATGTGGATTTTTCCGGCGGTGAGAGGAAAATGTCGGAATTGCTGCAGATTTTGGCATTAAAACCAAAAATGGTTATTTTTGATGAGATTGATTCCGGCTTGGACATAAAGCGAATCAAAAAAGTGGCTGAAATAATTAAAAAAGAATTTATTGCTAAAAAGGTCGCAACCTTGATTATTACCCATTCCGGAGAAATTCTAAAATTTTTGAAACCAAATCTAACTAATGTAATGATAAATGGAAAAATTATTTGTAAAGAAAAAAATTACAAGAAAGTTCTTAAAATTATTACAAAATATAACTATGAAAAATGTAAGAAATGCAAATTATTTACAAATTGACAATAAAACTTCTCAAATCTACGGAAAAAATGGGGTGGAGATCTTGCCATCAAATTTGGCTTGGGAAAAATATAACTGGGTTAAAAAATATTTTTCAAGAAAGCCAAAACAGGGTTATTTTATTTGGATTAAAGAAAAGGTTGATACGCCGCTTTTTACTTGTATTTCTATTGCGCGTAGGAATATAAAGCAAAAACTTCAAAATCTTTTAGTTGTAGAAAAAGGCGTAAAAGCCAATCTTTTTGGAACCTGCAATGCGTTAAAGAAAAATTTAGCTGGTAGTCATAAGACAGAAGGAAAGATTATTCTAAAACAAGGTTCTGTTTTGAAATATGAGCATCTTCATTCCTGGGGACAAAAAGATTTTGTCAGTCAGAATTATGAGTTTTTTTTAGAAAAAGACGCAAAATTAGATTATACTTACAAAATTTTGTTTTCTTCAAAAAACTTAAAAACAAAAACTTTAATTATTCTTTCTAAAAATTCATCTGTTAATTTTAATATTGCGGGAAATTTTTTTCAGACAAAAGCGGAAATTCAAGATACTTTAATCCTAAAAGAAAAAAACGCTTCTGGAATAGTAAAATTAAGGTTGGTGGGGGATAAGGGCAGCGATATTTGCGCTCGTTCCAAAGTTATAGCTGAATCTGAAAGCAAAGGCCATTTGGACTGCCAAGGATTGTTGGTTAGCAAGGACGCAAAAATTTCCTTAATACCGGAATTAATTTGTAAAAACAAACAGGCGCAGATTACCCACGAAGCACAAATTGGAAAAATTTCAGAGGAAGAATTAACTTATTTAAGAATGAGAGGTCTCACTGAAAAGCAGGCAATCAACCTAATCATCAACGGCTTTTTATAAAATCGCATTCTTTGTTGGAGCATTTGACTCCTTTTTTTGTTTCCACTAATAAGGAATTACATTCTGGGCATTTTTCGTTTATGGGTTTGTCCCAGAGAGCAAAGTCGCATTTTGGATATTGATTACAGGCGTAAAAGATTTTGCCTTTTTTGGTGCGTTTTTCCACAATATCTCCATTGTCGCATTTCGGGCATTTTATTCCTAACTTTTGTTTTTCTAATGGCGCGGTATGCTTGCATTCCGGAAATTTGGAGCAGGCATAGAATTTACCAAACCTGCCAAGTTTAATGAGCAAAGGAGCGCCGCATTTTGGGCAGGTTTTTTCGGTTTTTTGTTCCGCGATGGCTGCTTTGGAAACTTTTTCGTATTTTCGCGCTAAATTTTCAGCAAAGGGCTTGTAAAATTCTTTTATTACTGGAACCCATTTTATTTTACCTTCAGCGATTTCATCTAAATCTTTTTCCATTTCCGCGGTAAATTTAATATCCACAATTTTTGGGAAATGTTCAACCAAGATATTATTTACCACGCTTCCAATTTCGGTTGGCTGAAATCTTTTATCTTCGTTTTTGGCGACATAATTTCTTGCTTGAATAGTGGAAAGAGTTGGAGCATAGGTAGAGGGACGGCCAATGCCGTTTTCTTCCAAGATTTTAATTAAACTTGCCTCTGTGTATCTTGCTAGTGGTTGAGTAAAGTGCTGGGAAGGGATAAGTTTTACAAGTTCTAATATCTCTTTAATCTTCAGTAGTGGCAGTTCGGTCTCTTCGTATTTGATAGGGTATATTTTTAAGAACCCGTCAAACTTTAAAATTTGTCCTGTGGCTCTAAAATCGTATTTTTCGGCGTTAATATCTATGGTTGTGGAGTCAAAAATGGCTTGGCTCATTTGCGACGCTATGAATCTTCGCCAGATTAAATTATAGAGTTTGAATTGATTGTCATCTAAGGCGGTTGATTTATTCGGTTCTTTGTTTGGATAAGCAGGCCTGATTGCCTCGTGCGCCTCCTGCGCTCCTTTTGTTTTTGTCTTATACTTTCTCAAAAATCCAGCCCAGTAATTTTTGCCGTAATTTTTTTCAATAAATTTTTTGGCTCCTTGCAAGGATTGTTCAGATAAATTTAGAGAATCTGTCCTATGATAAGTAATTATTCCTTTTTCATAAAGCGCTTGCGCGTTTCTCATTGTAAATTTTGCTGGCCAGTGCAGTTTTTTCCACGCCTCTTGCTGTAAAGTGCTGGTAGTGAAAGGCGGCAGGGGATTCCTTTTATTTTCTTTTTTTTCTATGTTTGAAATTTTGTATTCAACGCCTTTCAAATCTTTAACAATCTTTTCTGCCTCTTTTTTTGTCTTAATTCCTAATTTCGGTATAGTTTCCCCGTTCTTCCTAATTAACAGGGCTTCAATTTTTTTGACTTTGAGAAACTCTGCAACAATTGACCAGTATTCTTGGGGTTTAAACTTTTTTATTTCTTCTTCTCTTTCGCA
>DAOWLG010000055.1 GCA_030643485.1 Candidatus Nealsoniibacteriota bacterium
CAGCTGCTTTTATATAAAAAAGTTGTTGAAAGCGTTGCAGAGGAGTTGACAATGGTTGGCTTCAGAGGAAAATTAAGGCAAAAATACGACGAAACAGAGAGAAATTTAAGAAAAATAGAAAGCATTATATACGACATCAAATTAAAAAAATAATTTTTTTTATCGTTAATTGAAAAGTAAAGTTTTTAACCTTTGCCTAATATTCCAATACCCGGTTTGTCATTGCGGGCATATTACTAAAAAATGTGTGCTATTTAACAATTATTTTTGTTTTAAAACAAAAAACCATTTAAAATAATCTTTCCGTTTTTCAGATGTTAGCCTGTAAGAATTGATAGTGTTGTTTACACTTTTTTAGTTTAATTTTGAAGATATTTAGGTGGGCATATAAGAAATTAAATTCACAGTTCTGCTGCAGAAATCAAGCTCTAATCAATTTTTCACCGTGAGGTAATAAACTACATTCTATAATGTACCCGTACACTAGACAATCATATTTGGTGGATATGGTATAATGAAAACACATGAGAAAATATACACCGAAGCAAAAAGCATCAATCGCTTTAGCCGCTCTGCGCGGCGAGAAAATATCAAAATTGTCTAGCGATTATCAACTTCATCCGAACCAAATTACCAGATGGAAAAAATTAATAGAGGATGAAGCGGAAAGAATTTTTTCCGACAAACGCAAAAAAGAAAATAAATCAAAGGACAAAATAATAGATGAATTATATAAATTAATCGGACAGCGAGAAGTAGAAATCTCGTGGTTGAAAAAAAAATACAAACTTGAATTACCAAGAGAGATTGGCTTTGATAAATAAAGATCATTTAAATATTCCTGTCTCTCGCCAAACAGAACTTCTAAATATTTCCCGCTCCAGTATTTACTACGATCCGATTGTTAGCAAGGCAGATCTTCAGGCAATGAATGCAATTGATGAAATATATACTAATTATCCTTTTTACGGACACCGCAGAATAAAACCAGAATTGAAATATGAATATGGAATTAATATCGGAAAGAAAAAGATCATCGCTCTGATGAAAAAGATGGGACTGGCTGCAATCTATCCCAAAAAGAAAATCAATCTGAGCGAGCCGAATAAAGGCCATCAAAAATTCCCTTATTTATTGAAAGACAAGCCTATTCTTCGTCCTAATTATGTTTGGGGAACTGATATAACTTACATCAGATTAAAAAATAGTTTTGCTTATTTATCTGCTATTATTGATTGGTTTTCCAGATATGTTCTAACTTGGAAACTTTCTCCAACGCTTGAAAATAATTTCTGTATTCAGGCACTCATAGAAGCTATGAAAATTAATCTTCCGGATATTCATAACAGCGATCAAGGTGTCCAATTCACAAGCTCAGATTACATTGAAATTTTACAAAACAATAAAATCAAAATCAGTATGGACGGACGAGGACGATGCATGGATAATATTTTCACTGAAAGATTATGGCGGACAGTAAAATATGAAAATGTCTATCTGAATGATTATCTTGATTTCAATGAAGCGAAAGCAGGATTAACTAATTATTTCAAATTCTATAATGAGAAACGAAGACACCAATCATTGAATTACAAAACGCCCGCTGATATTTATTTTAAAAAATAATTGAAAAAACAAAGCCACAGAATTATCTGAGAGAGATTAAAATATTTTCTTTGATAGTTGATATCTTTCAAATTTTAAAATTTCCAATAATTTATTTTTAGATAATTTTATTAATTAATCAATTTCCAAATCCACCAAATTAAACAAATATTATTGTCTTGACAAGGGGTACAGTACAGTTAGTAGGTGAGATTGCAGGAAGAATAGAAGAAGTAGAAGAGGACTATTTTGTTTTAATAGGAGTCCCGACCTCTGCATTTGGACTTGGGATGTTAGTAGAACAGATAATCTCGTTTGAGAAATTAGAAATTACAGAGCTTTCAGATACAGAAAGAGAAACATATAGATCTCTTTTACAGAGAGCGGAAAAAAAAGCTAAACGAAAAGAATTGAGAAAACAAAGAAAACAAGCACATTAAATAAAAACAAGAGAAAGGAATTTTTCTTTCTCTCTTTTTTTCAGATAACAATTGTAAGATTATTATTTTTGAGTTTTATTTGTAAAAAACGGGAATGTAAGG
>DAOWLG010000035.1 GCA_030643485.1 Candidatus Nealsoniibacteriota bacterium
ACAGGAAATGCTTTATGGGCTCAATATGATTATACTTTTCTTGATGATTTTATGAGTAGAGTTGAAAAGTATTATGGCGGAAAAACAGCAAATTTAGATTTTATTAAAGAAACAGAAAAATCAAGACAGACAATTAATAGTTTTATAGAAGAACAAACAAATGACAAAATCAAAGACTTAATCCCACAAGGATTCCTTGACTCAATGACGAGATTAGTTCTTACAAATGCAATCTATTTTAAGGGAACATGGGAATGGGAATTTGATAAATCTGATACTCATGAACAAGATTTCAAAATAACCCCTGCTAATGTTGTGAAAACCCCAATAATGTATATGAAAAACGAAAAAGCAAAATTTAATTATGCAGATACAGAAGATTTACAAATTTTGGAACTTCCTTACAAAGGTGAAAAAATTTCAATGCTGATATTATTACCAAAAGAAAATCTTGATAGTATAGAACCAATTTTAACAGCAGAGAAACTTGAAGAATGGAAAAGTAAAATGCAAGAAACGAAATTAGATGCAATCTATCTTCCAAAATTTGAATTTGACACAAAATATATTTTGAATGAAAATCTAAAAAATTTAGGAATGCCAACTGCTTTTTCTATGGCTGCAGATTTCTCTGGAATGGATGGCACAGATTGGCTTTACATTAGTAGAGTAATTCATCAAGCATTTGTTAAAGTTGATGAAAAAGGAACAGAATCAGCTGCTGCAACTGCTGTAGTTATGAGGGATAAAAGTATGTCAACAACTAAAATTTTCAAAGCAGATCACCCATTTATATTTTTGATTCAAGAAAAAGACACTGGAAATATTTTGTTTATAGGAAGAGTTGTTAATCCGTGTAAAAATAAAAGATGAATAACGAAGAACCAAAAAAAGAAGTCGGCTACATCAAGCCCAGGGAAATTACTGAAGAAATGGCGGAGTCATATATTGATTACGCAATGTCAGTAATTATTGCCCGTGCTTTGCCTGATGTCCGTGATGGCTTAAAACCGGTTCACCGCCGGATTTTGTATACAATGTTGGAAGAAGGGCTTAGATATGACGCTAAGTTCAGAAAATCTGCCAATGTGGTTGGAAGTTGCCTTGGGAAATATCATCCTCATGGCGATCAGGCGGTTTATGATTCCTTAGTCAGAATGGCTCAGGATTTTTCTTTGCGCTATCCCTTAATAAAAGGTCAAGGAAATTTTGGTTGTTTTACAAAAGATACTAAAGTGAGATTGACTGACGGAAGAGGTTTAAGCTTTGAAAACTTAATAAAAGAACAAAAACAAGGTAAAAAACATTGGACTTTTAGTTTTAATCCTAAAACTGAAAAAATTGAGATTGTTGAAATAAAAAATCCAAGATTAATAAGAAAAAACGAAAAAATAATGGAAGTTATTTTAGACAATAAAGAAAAAATAAAATGTACTTTGGACCATAGATTTATGACAAGAAAAGGAGATTATAAAGAGGCAAAAGATTTGAAACCGGGAAATTCCTTAATGCCCCTATATGCTGAAATTTATAATGGAGAAGAAGATAAGAATTTGAAAGGATATGAGAGAATTTTACAGCCAAAACAAAATAAGTGGGAATTTACGCATCATTTAGCTGATGGATTTAATTTAAGAATGGATGTTTACAAAAAAAATGCGGGAAGAATAAGGCATCATAAAGATTTTAATAAATTGAATAATAATCCTGACAATATTTTAAGAATTCAATGGCAAGATCATTGGAAATTTCATAAAGAAATTGCCTCAGAACGTCATAAAAATAATCCTGAATATGTAAAGAATATTGCCGAAGGGAGAAAAAGATATTGGGCCGAGAAAAAAAATAGAGAGATGCGTTCTAAACTTCAATCAGAGAGAAATAGAATTATGTGGCAAAACCCAAAATATAGGAAATTATGGATAGAGGCTAAAAAAGAAATGTGGGAAAATCCCGACTATAAAGAATTTATGAGGAAAGCAGCAAGCAAAAATCTTAAGAAATTATGGAAAAGAAAAAGTTTTCAAGAATTGTTAAGTAAATTAAAATCTGAAGAAATGAAAAAAAGGTGGCAAGACGAAAACTATCGTGCTTATTGGAGAAAAAAAACAAGGGAAATTTCTTTAAAGATTTGGTCAAACCCTAAACATCGAGAATATATTTCAAAATTAATGAAAGAAAAATCTAAAAATCCGAACTGGCGAAAGAGACAAAGTGAGATTTCAAAAGCGTTATGGCGAAGTCCTGAATACAGGGCAAAGTATTCTTCAGATCATTTTAGTAAAATGGCAAAGAAATTATGGGAAGACCCAAAAGTGAGAGAATTTCATAAAGAAAAAGCCAAGAAACAGTGGCAAAATCCAGAATTTAGAGAAAAAATTATTAAAATGGTAAGGATTCGAAATTTACAACGAATTAAAAAAAATCCTGATTTTATGAAAGAATTAACAAAAAAAGCCAAAATTTCTTTGCATAAAAATTGGCAAAACCCTGCTTATAAAGAAAAAGTAATAAGAAGTAAAATTTTAGGATATGTTTATTCCCTTTTAAAGAAATATTCAAAAGTAACATCAGAAATTTATGAGAAAGAAAGGGTTAATAACGGGATTCCAAGAGTTGAAAATGTATTAAATTATTTTGGTGATTTTACAGAGATTGTAGAAAAAGCTCAAAAGTACAATCATAAAGTAGTTAAAATCAGAATTATTCAGAAAAAAGAAGATGTTTATGATTTGACTACTGAGCCCTGGCATAATTTTCTTCTTGATGCCGGAGTGTTCGTTCATAACTCAATTGACAATGACCCTGCGGCAGCTCAAAGATATACTGAATGTAAGATGTCAAAAATTGGCGAGGTGATGTTAAAAGATATTGAAAAAGACACGGTAAACTTTCGGGATAATTATGACGGAACGAGAAAAGAGCCGACAGTTTTGCCGTCTCCTTTGCCTCAACTTTTACTAAACGGCACTTTGGGAATAGCAGTGGGAATGGCTACTAATATCCCGCCCCATAATCTATCTGAAATCATAGACGCAACAATTTATCTAATAGACAATCCCAAAGCAGATACGCCCGAACTTTTTAAGTTTATCAAAGGGCCGGATTTTCCCGGTAAAGGAATGATTTACAATCAAAAAGGAATTATAGAAACATATTCCCTTGGCAAGGGACCAATAGAAGCGCGGGGCAAAGTAGAAACAGTTGAAGATAAAAAAGGCAAGACGCAAATTATAATTACGGAAATTCCTTATCAGGTTCAAAAATCATCTTTGGTCCAGCAAATTGCAAACTTAGTGCAAGAGAAAAAAATTATTGGAGTAAAAGATGTGAGGGACGAGTCAGACAGGGAAGGAATGAGAATTGCGTTGGACCTTCAAAAAGACGCTTTTCCCCAGAAAATTATCAATCGGCTTTACAAATTTTCAGACCTTCAAAAAACTTTTCATCTTAATATGCTTGCCATAGTAGATGGAATTCAGCCAAAAGTTCTTTCTTTGAAAGAAGTTTTAGTATATTATTTGGAACATAAACAAGAGGTGGTGATAAGGAGAACTAAATATGAATTAGAAAAGGCGAAGCAAAGGGCGCATATCTTGGAGGGCTTGCAGATATGTTTATCCAAAATTGACGCGGTGATTAAAATCATTAAAAATTCAAAAAACAGAGAGGATGCGCAGAATAATTTGATGAAAAAATTCAAATTAAGCCAGATTCAGGCAAATGCGATTTTAGAAACTAAACTTTCTGCTTTGGCAAAATTAGAGCGTCAGAAAATTGAAGACGAATTAGCGCAGAAGAAAAAAGAAAT
>DAOWLG010000011.1 GCA_030643485.1 Candidatus Nealsoniibacteriota bacterium
CTAAACGCACTCCTTTCATTTCTCCTCCTTTTTGCTTTTGCTCAGATTTTTTTTGCTGTTTTTTTTCAGAATAGAGATATTTTCCATAGTTCATTATTTTACAAATCGGCGGCTCTACTTTTTCTGAGAATTGAATCAAATCTAAACCGTTTTCCCGTGATATTCTAAGCGCCTCGGTCAAACTTAAAACCCCTAAATTTTTTCCGTTCTCGTCAATTAGCCGCACTTCTCTTGCTCTTATTAAATTATTGATTAAAGGCCTTTTCAAATTATTTGAAGAAGTTAATGTGTGGAGATGAGGAGGACGAACTCCTGTCCAAGAATTTTTTCTAAAACAGTTCTACAGGCATAGTTTGATTTAAGCGTAACAAATTACAAACTCAAAACCAAACAAAATGCTTATAATTTGGAGCCGCTAAATTTTCAATCAGTTTTCTTTGGCTCAAAGAAAATCAATCTATCTCGCTAAATATAACACCTGATTTTGTCCAGCGAGAATCAACAGATCAGATGGCTTACAGATTAAACGTAAGCAGGAGCCAAATTTACCATACCTCCGCTAAAAGCATTGGTAAAAGCAGTTTTGGCTTTAGAAAATAAGTTGACACTTATTTTATTGGCAAACAGTTTTACGAGTTATTTGCCATGCTCGACCTGCGTGTTTTGTCCAAATTTCTTGTCGAAACTTTGCATCCCCGTAATTATCATTTATCATTGATTAATATTTTTCAATGTTCTTGCTTTTTCACGTTCAAATTCTCGTTTTTTAATTACTTCTCTTTTGTCGTATTTTTTCTTTCCTCGCGCTATTCCAAATTCCAATTTTATTCTTGTTTTTTTAGTATACACTTTTAAGGGGATTAAAGTCAAGCCCCTTTGTTTTGTTTTGCCGATTAAATATCTAATTTCTGATTTTTTCAAAAGAAGTTTCCTGGAGCGCTCCGGCTCGTAATCCTTTGGCGCGTTTTTTGGTTGATAAGCAGGGATATTTACTCCAATTAAAAACAATTCTTCGCCCGTTATTACCACATAAGAACCCTTTAGAGAAATATGTCTGGTTTTAATCGCCTTTACCTCTTGTCCAATCAAAACCATACCTGCTTCAAAGGTCTCCAAAATTTCATAGTCAAAATACGCCTTTTTATTTTGAGCAAATATCCCCATTACTTTAGTGTAGCAACTATAAAATCATTTGACAAATCTGCCCTCTTTTCATTTTTGGAAAAATAGGATAAAATATAACAATGGTTAGAAATGAAATACATAATTTAGTAAGAAAAGCGATTCAAAAGGCGCAAAAAGAAAAGAAAATGCCGAAATTTGATATTCCAAAAATTTTGGTTGAGCATCCAGGTGATGAAAAATTTGGCGATTATGCCACTAATATCGCTATGCAGATTGCTAAAATTACAAAAAAAAATCCAATGGAAATGGCGACAATTATCAATAATCAGTTATCAACTATCAATAATCGATTTTTGGAAAAAATTGAAATTATCAAGCCTGGATTTATCAATTTTTTTCTTTCAAAGGAATTTTTAGTTAATGAGATAAATAAACTTACAAAAGAAAAAAATAAATATGGCTCAACAAAGGTTGGAAAAAGTAAAATTGTAGTTATTGATTATTCGTCGCCAAACATTGCCAAGCCGTTTGGTATGGGTAATTTACGTTCAACTATTATTGGTCAGGCGATTTACAATATCTATAAATTTTCGGGATGGAAATGTATTGGCGATAATCATTTAGGCGATTGGGGGACGCAATTTGGCAAACTAATTTATCAAATAAAAAAAGAAAATGTTTCATTGAAAAATTTAACAATTGAAAAATTAGAAAAATTATATGTTAAATTCCATAAGCAAGCAGAAGAAAACTCGGAAATGGTACTGGAAGCAAGAAATTGGTTTAAAAAATTAGAAAAAGGCGATAAAGAAGCAAAAAAAATCTGGCTTGTCTGCGTAGATATATCCCTGAAAGAATTTGATAAAATTTATAATCTCTTGGGTGTAAAGATTGATTATTGCTTGGGAGAAAGTTTTTATCAAAATAAACTAAAAAAGATAATC
>DAOWLG010000043.1 GCA_030643485.1 Candidatus Nealsoniibacteriota bacterium
AGATGAAATAAACACTATGGCTAATATAATTACCAAAACCGCTGATTCCCAGGCAAAAATAATATTCGGAGCAGTGATAGATAAAAAACTTAAAAAAGGGGAAATAAAAATAACCGTAATTGCCACAGGATTTCAAACAATATAGTATTATATGCCTATGTATAAAGAAATTATCAATAGAATAAAGCCGGAAATGGATAAGGTTATTAATTTTTTAGAAAAAGAATTGCAGAAAATTCGGACCAGCCGTGTTTCTCCTTCCTTGGTTGAAGACATAGTAGTGGACTGTTTTGGGCAGAATTTTCCATTAAAACAATTAGCAACGATATCCGTGTCCGGACCGCGGGAAATTGTTATTCAGCCCTGGGATAAATCATATTTGGAATCTATAGAAAAAGCAATTTCTTTATCATCTACTATTGCCTCTCCTGTTGTGGACAAAGAAGTTGTGCGTTTAACTTTTCCTTCGCTTACCGAAGAATATAGAAAAAATTTATCAAGGTTTATTTCTGAAAAGCAAGAAGAAGCAAGAAAAACCATAAGGCATTGGAGAGAGGATGCTTGGAAGGAAATTCAGCAAAAACAAAGAGACGGGGAAATTCCTGAAGATGATAAATACAGAGGAAAGGATGAATTGCAGGATTTAGTGGATGAACATAATAAAAAGATTGAGGAAATGGGAGAAAGAAAGAAAAAGGAGATAGAGTCGTAAGCGAGGAAAGTAATTTTTAGGATAATCGCTCGGCAACAAGTTTCAAGGTACCGACCCTCAAAATCCCCAGCGGGATTTTTGGGGTCTGTGTTCTCGGCTCGTCGCTCCTCGCTTCGCTCGGAGACCATGCCGACGAGCCTCCGAAGACTACCTTGAAACTTTGTTGCCTCGCTTAAATATTTACTTCTAAAAATTACTTTCCTCGCTTACTTTATTTGATTTATTTTTATTTATGATTTTTACTATTTTTATCGCATTTGTAGCGCTTATTAGTTTAATTGTTCTGCATGAATTTGGCCATTTTATTTTGGCTAAAAAATTTGGCGTGAAGGTTGAGGAATTTGGCATTGGTTTGCCGCCTCGGCTTTTTGGAAAAAAATTTGGCGAAACGCTTTATTCTTTGAATCTTATACCATTCGGCGCTTTTGTAAGAATTCACGGAGAAGAAGGCGGAGTAGAGGACATCCGAAGCTTTAGTTCAAAGCCAATTTGGCAAAGGGCATTGATTGTTTTAGGCGGCGTAGTGATGTTTTGGATTATTGCCTGGATTCTTCTAAGCATAGTAATGGGCTTGGGTATGCCCACAGTTGTTTCAGATGAAGCGAATAGTTTATCAAATCCAAAGGTTCAAATTATTGCTGTGGCTTCCAACTCGCCGGCGCAAGACGCGGGAATTAGTCCAGGAGATACAATAAAGCAGTTGTCAGTTATCAATAATAAGTTGTCTATTGATAAAGTAAGAGAAGTTCAGGAATTTACTCAAAAACATAGCGGCAAAGAAATTATTTTAACCATTGAAAGAGGCAAGGAAATTTTTGATGTTTCATTGCTTCCCAGGGTTTTACCGCCAGAAGGGGAAGGCGCAATGGGTGTGGCTTTGGTAAGAACCGCAATGATATCATATCCCTGGTACGAAGCGCCTGTTCGTGGCGCGATAGAAACAGGAAATTTAACCTTGGCAGCTGTCCAGGGTTGGGGCATAATTCTATCTAATTTAGTAAAAGGCCAGGGTATGCCCGCAGGCGCTCAATTAGTGGGACCTATAGGAATTTTTGATTTATTTGGCCAGATGAGCGCTATGGGAGTGAGTTATTTCTTGCGGTTCACTGCGCTTGTTTCTATTTTTCTTGCCTTATTTAATATCCTGCCTATTCCCGCCCTGGATGGCGGAAAATTAGTATTTTTAGGAATAGAAGCAATTAGGAAAAAGCCGGTTTCCCTAAAAATTGAACAAAACCTTACCGCGTTTTTCTTTGCCCTGTTGATACTCTTGCTAATTTTTGTCACCTTCAAAGACCTCCAAAGATTGTTTTAACTTAAATATTCCATAGGAAATTAAATATCCATAGGTGTCACCTATGGATATTTTGATTTAATTTGCTTATTTTTTTGTTTTGGGATAATATGAAGCCCAGACCCTTTTGGTAAGGTATTAAACCCCGGCGCAAAGGATTTATATTCCCCTCATCGCTTAATAGTGGGGTATTAAAAAGTAAGTCTGGGCTACATTTTCTGCGTTCGCTCGCAGGACAAACAAACTTCGCTTCGCTCGTTTGTTTGTCCCGTCTCGCTTTACTTGAAAATAAAAGAATGAAGCAGTCGCGAATTTTTTCAATTCCGTTTCTAGGATTTATTTGACATTTGTCTCTATAATTTGTTAAACTAAAATATATGGTTACACAAACTATTCCTTCAATTAAATATTTTGAAAAGATAGAAAAATTGGAAAAGGAAATTCTTAAATTTAAGAAGAGTCCGATTTTTGGTTTTCCTAAAAAGACACTTTCTCTAAAAGGAATTTTGAAGAGTATAAAAATTAGTGAAAAAGATATTACAAAATCAAGAAAAGGATTATTCAAAAATTTAGATTCTTAATTTATGTATTACATTGCTGATACCCATGCTTTTTTGTGGTATTTAATGGATAGCCCAAAACTTTCTAAAAGAGCAAGAGAAGTTTTTGATGCTTATTTAGTTTCCAAAGATAGGATTATTAAAAAATATTACCAAAGAACTATTTGGTAGCGACTTTAACGAAATTTTGTTTCAAGGAAAAATAGGGTTAACTCTATTGTTTTCAATATCAAAAAAATACGAGTATATTCAGCATACTCGTTTTAATTTCTTAAAAATTCAATAACACTAGCTGGTAGTTGTTCGGCTACGGTCGGATCTATAATAGAAAGAACTTCTTTTTTTTTTCTATCCATTTAACTTCTTCCAAGTCACTACTGGCTTTAGCGATAAAATTTTTCTTCGGTAGGCAATAAAACCATATCGTACAAATATACTCCGAGGGACTTAACCACTCTTTTACCCTCCTCGTAGAAAGGCCTACTATCCAAATTGATTTAAGTAACAAAATTGTCTCTTCTAGTACTTCTCTTTCTATTGCTTCCTCCGGTAATTCTTTTGGTAAAACATTGCCACCGACAAAATGCCATTTACCCGCTAATTTCTTATTCGAATCACTTCTCTTTTTTCCAACCAGAATTTTTCCTTCGTCGTTTTCTATTACTCCAATTACAACCAAACGGAATTTGTTCTCCATATTTTTTTACCTCCTTTTTTACGGGTCTGCCATTATTTTTTTAGGCAGCCCAATTTATTTACCAATCCTGAGTTTATTGAAGGACTGACAAACAAATTGGACTGCCCAATTTTTTTTAAAAAACTAATAAAATCTTAACATATTAACAAATTTTGTCAAATTTTTGTAGGTGATATTTTGATTTGATTTGCTTATTTTTTTATTTTGGGATAATATAAAAGAATGAAGCAGATATTATTTTCTATTGATAAAATATGAACGAACAAAAAGAAATTAAAGAAATCGTCAAAGATATAGATTTTTTAAGAAGTGTTTATGAAAAATTGATAACAATGCTTCCGTCTTTTAATATTACCGATAAAAAGATTTTACCATATGGGTTAAGGCCGCATACTCGGTCTGTGAGTTGGCTTGTTGAGCAAGTGATTACACAACAAACAAAATATCGGGCAAAAGAATTTGGACTTAAAGATGTTAATTTTAATATGCCTGATACCTGTTTACATGATTGTGAAATTAAAGTTGGCGAAAAGATTCATTATGTTAATGTAAAAATTCACAATGTTGATATGAGGGAAAATAAAAATGACATTGCCGCGGTAGAGAAACTTTATATGCAGTATTCTACCAATCCTTCATACAATTTGATTTATGCTTGTTTCGGTATATCTTTCAAAAACATAAAGATTCAATTTGATCCTGCTTATTTATGCCTATTTTCACCTCAATTTTTATCAATTTATGTAAATCCACGGAACGATAAAATTCAAGCATATTATCACCATAAACCAATCCATAGAACAAGGACAAAATTTTTGAAATTACTTCGCGATAATTCTAAAAGTATAATATTGAAACCCTAAGAGGAAGATTAAATATGGAAAAAAATCTAAATAAAATTTTTAATGAAGATATATTAAAAGGAATAGATAGAATTCCAAATGAGTCCATAGATTTGGTAGCGGCTGATCCTCCTTATGGTTTAGGAAAGGATTATGGTAATGGTTCAGATAAGTTAAAACCCAAAGATTATTTAGAATGGAGTAAAAAATGGATAGACGCAGTTATTCCTAAATTAAAAGATACCGGTAGTTTTTATATTTTTTTGACATGGCAATATAGTCCAGAAATTTTCAGTTATATGAAAACAAAATTGACTATGATAAATGAAATTATTTGGGACAGGCGAGTGCCGAGTATGGGTGGAAGTACCCGTAAGTTTTCTTCTGTTCATGATAATATAGGGTTTTTTGTCAAATCAAAAAAATATTATTTTGATCTTGATCCTATAAGAATTCCTTACGATAAAGAGACTAAAAAAGCGAGAACTCGTTCTATTTTTATAGGTAAAAAATGGCTTGAAATTGGATATAATCCAAAAGATTTATGGAGCGTATCCAGAATTCACGCGGAAGCTCCAGAGAGAGAAAATCATCCTACTCAAAAGCCATTAGAAATTATAGAAAGAATTATTAAGGCAAGTTGCCCGAAACAGGGGATTGTTCTTGATCCGTTTATGGGTAGCGGAACAACAGCGGTTGCCTGTATCAATCTTAGTAGAAGTTATATTGGTTTTGAATTAAATCCAAATTATTGTAAGATAGTAAATAAAAGAATTAAAAGGACAAAAAGTGCCATATCACTTTTTAACGCAACCAAAAGAGGTGATTTGTATAGCAAAAATCATATTAGTATGCAAAAAAGCATTATTTAATTTTTTAAAATAATTTTATGAAGCAGTCGCAACTTTTTACTAAAACAACAAAAACAATACCCGGCAACATAAAAGCCGTAAGCCATAAATTATTATATCAAGCCGGATTTATCAGGGAGTCGGTTGCCGGTAGATATTATTTTTTGCCTTTAGGAATAAGGGTAAGGGATAAAGTTATTGAAATCATTGAACAAGAGATGAATAAGGCCGGCGCGATTAAAATGATTACTCCGGTCCTTCATCCGCTTGAATTATGGAAAGAAACCAAAAGAACTGATTCTGTCGGGTTTGAATTGATGAAAGTAAAAGACCGTTCAGGGAAAGAATTTGTTTTAGGCGGCACCGCGGAAGAAATGATAGTTGACTTGGTGAGAAAGTTTGGCGTGAGCTATAAGGACTTGCCTTTTAATATCTATCAATTTTCGCAGAAATTTCGTGATGAATTAAGGGCAAGGGGAGGTTTATTGCGAGTGCGGGAATTTTTAATGAAAGACGCTTATTCCTTTCATAAAGACGAGAAAGATTTCAAAAAAGAATATCAGAATATGTGGAAAACATATACTAAAATTTTTAATTGTTTAGGATTAAAAACAGTTGTAGTTGAATCAGATAATGGTTATATCGGGGGAGAATATTGCCATGAATTTATTGTAGAAAGCGATGTTGGCGAGAGCCCATTTTTAATTTCCCAAGATGGAAAGTACGCGGCGCACGAAGATGTAGCCAAATTTAGGAAAGAAAAGAAAAACTTAAATGAAAAAGAAAAAAAATTAAAAGAGGTTGAAGCCAAAAGAGGCAAAACAATGCAGGATGGAGTTAATTTGCATAAATTGCCGCTTTGGCAGCAAATTAAAGATGTTATGTTTGTGGACGACAAAAACAGATTTATTTTGGCAATTATCAGAGGTGATTTTAATGTTAATGAAGTAAAATTAAAAAATTTAGTTCAAGTCAATGATTTAAGACACGCTACTGATGAAGAGATAAGAAAATTAGGCACAGAGCCGGGATTTATTTCTCCTGTTGGCATAAATAAAAGAGTAATAGTGGTGGCAGACAATTCGTTAAGAACAATTAAAAATACTTATGGAGGAGCAAATAAAAAGAACAGGGATTTATTAAATATAAATATTGGCAGGGACTATAAGCCAAATTTTGAACGCGATATTGCTATGGCACAACACGGATTGATAAGCGAGCAGGGGAGTAAATTAAAAGAAGGTAGGGGTATAGAAGTTGGCAATATCTTCCAACTTGGCGAGCATTACAGCAAAAGAATGAACGCAACTTTTACGGCTCAAGACGGCAAAAAGAAGTTTTATTATATGGGTTGTTACGGTATTGGGATTGACAGGACAATTGCGGCTGTCGTGGAAAAATATAATGATAATAAAGGCATTACTTGGCCGAAACAAGTGGCGCCATTTCAAACACATTTAATTCAAATAGAAAACAAGCCAAAGATTATCAAGACAGCGGGAAAAATCTATCAGGATTTAGAAAAGCAGGGGATTGAGGTATTATACGATGACAGAGAAGATAAATCCGCGGGTGAAAAATTTGCTGACGCTGATTTAATTGGAATACCCATAAGAATTGTAATAAGTAAAAAGACATTGGAAAGGAACTCTGTAGAAATTAAGCATAGAGATAAAAAAGAAGTAAAACTGGTGAAAACCAAAAACTTATTACAATTCTTAAATTAAATTTTATGTTTAATAAAATACTCTCTCATTTTTCACAGGATATTGCCATTGATCTCGGGACCGCCAATTCCTTGATTTATGTCAAAGGAAAGGGAATTGTTATTTCTGAACCTTCTGTTGTCGCGGTTAATAAAAAGACCGGCCAGGTTTTAGCCATAGGAAATGAAGCAAAAAAAATGGTTGGTCGCACTCCGGGTAATATTGTCGCTACTCGTCCTCTTGTAAAAGGGGTTATTTCCGATTTTGAAGTAACCGAGCAGATGTTGAAATATTTTATTGAAAAAGTTCGGAGAGAAAAATTTATATTGGGATTCCCGCCGCGCGTTATTATAGGTATTCCTTGCGGCGTTACGGAAGTAGAAAGAAGGGCGGTTCAGGACGCTACCAAGTCAGCCGGAGCAAGAAAGGTATATTTAATAGAACAACCAATGGCAGCGGCTATTGGCGCGCGGTTTTCCGTGCAAGAAGCGGGAGGAAATTTTATTGTTGATATTGGAGGGGGAACCACTGAAATTGCGGTGATTTCTTTGGGCGGATTGGTAATTTCCAAGAGTTTAAGGATAGCAGGGGATAAGATGAATGAAAATATTATCTATTTTGCCCAGGAAGAATATAAATTATTGGTTGGCGAAAGGACTGCGGAGGAAGTAAAAATCGGCATTGGGTCTGCTTATCCCTTAAAGGAAAAGAAAGAAACGCCCATAAGGGGGAGAAATTTAATTACCGGTTTGCCCGAGGAAATTATGGTGAGCGATGAAGATATTCGGCGCGCTTTGGAAAAATCAGTAAAGCAGATTGTGCAGGTTATTAAAACGACAATAGAAGAAACGCCTCCGGAACTGCTGGCAGATATTATGTCGCAGGGGATATATTTAGCCGGCGGTGGCTCTATGTTAAGGGGCTTAGATACTTTGATTGCCAAAGAAACAAGGATTCCTTGTAAAATTATTGACGACCCGTTGACCGCGGTGGCTCGCGGCGCAGGAATGGTTTTAGAAAACCTTGATGAACTGCAAGAGGTATTAGTGGAAGCGGAAGAAATGGAACCGCCGAAATAACCTTTTGCTTCGCAAAAGGAATTTTACTATGGTTGACGTTCAACATATAGCAAAATTAGCAAGGCTTGGTATAAGTAAAAAAGAAGAAAAAAAGTTAGCAGATGAGCTTTCTGCGGTTTTGGATTATTTTGAAAAAATAAAAGAAGTTGATGTTTCAAAGATTGAGCCGACAAGCCATCCTTATTTACTGGAAAATGTGATGCGGGAAGACAAAGCCAGGAAGCAAACGCCTGAAAAGGTAAATAAGTTGATAGGAGTGATGCCTGAAAGAGAGGGAAGATATGTGAAAGTGAAGAGCGTATTATAAATTTTCAATTTTCAATTTTCAATTTTCATTAAATTTTCAATGACTTAATTTTCAATGAAAATTAACAACCACAGGTTGTCATTCTGAGCCGTTAGGCGAAGAATCTCGTATTTCCACAGAGACCCTTCGCTATCGCTCAGGGTGACTACTTCGTAGTCAATTAGAAATTTAATAGAAATTAGAAATTAGAAATTAGAAATTGGATGCATTTAACTGATTTAACTATCACACAAGCCCACCAGGGCTTGATAAATAAAAAATTCTCGGCAATAGAATTGGCAAGGGCGTATTTAGATAAAATAAAAAAAAGCGATAAGGATATTTTCGCTTATTTGACAATAACCGAAAAATTGGCATTAAAGCAGGCAAAAGAGATAGATGATTTGATTTCAAAAGGAAAAAGATTGCCTTTATTGGCAGGGATTCCAGTAGCGATAAAAGATAATATAATGACAGAAGACATAAAATGTACTGCCGGCTCAAAAATTCTTGATAATTATATTGCTCCGTATGATGCCACAGTTATTAAAAGACTTAGAGGCCAGGGCTGTATAATTTTAGGAAAAACCAATTTAGATGAATTCGCTATGGGTTCGTCGTGCGAAAATTCCGCTTTTGGGCCTACAAAAAACCCATGCGATTTAACTCGGGTGCCCGGCGGTTCTTCCGGCGGTTCTGCAGCGGCAGTGGCGTCAGATGAATGTGTTTTTGCTTTGGGGTCGGATACTGGTGGCTCTATCCGCTTGCCGGCGTCATTCTGCGGCGTAGTTGGATTAAAGCCCACTTACGGCGCTGTTTCCCGTTATGGCTTAATCGCTTTTGCTTCTTCCTTGGACCAGATTGGGCCGCTCGCGAAAAGCGTGGAGGATTGTAAAATTGTTTTTGACGCTATCAAGGGTAAAGACGAAATGGATTCAACTTCGGTTAAATTAAATACAGATTTAGGGAGGTCGGGCCTCCTAAAGGAGACCCGACCTCCTAAAAACTTGCGAATCGGAGTCCCCAAGGAGTATTTTATCAAGGGTATGGATTCCGAAGTAGAAAAAGTAATTAAGAATGCTATAAAAAAATATGAAGAAATGGGCGCAAAAATTAAAGAAATTAGTTTGCCTCATACAGAATACGCTTTGGCTGTTTATTATATTATTTCTACGGCAGAAGCAAGCGCTAATCTTGCCAGATACGACGGAATAAAATATGGAAAGTCAAAAGCGAACAACAAACAACAGGCAAAGAACAATTTATTAGATACATATTTACAAACCAGAGGAGAGGGTTTTGGCAAGGAGGTGCGGCGAAGAATAATGCTTGGGACTTATACTTTATCTGCCGGATATTACGACGCATACTATTTAAGGGCGCAAAAAGTTAGGACTTTAATTAAACAGGATTTTGATAATGCGTTTAAGCAGGTAGACCCCGTTAGAAAGAAATCTTCTAACGGGGTAGATGTAATTTTGAGTTCGGTTTCTCCCTTTCCCGCTTTCAAGATTGGAGAAAAAACCAAAGACCCTTTGACTATGTATCTTTCTGATATATTTAATGTTTCAGTAAATTTAGCCGGATTGCCTGCATTATCTTTACCCTGTGGAAAAATCGGTAAATTGCCAATAGGACTTCAAATTATTGGAAAACCATTTGAAGAAGATAAGATTTTAGAAGTAGGAAGAGCATTTGAGGAAAATGTTTAATATCTATGGATTTTGAAAACTTAATTTCATACATTGTTTCATCTGAATTGCAACTGACCATAATGCCATTGAAAGCGGTATTTATCGCTATTTTCCTGTTTTTCTTTTTGGCATTAGTTTTTTTTATTTTCAAAACCGATTGGTTAAGATTCAGGTTTTTGGAAGATATTTTTCAATTTTTTACATATAGGCCTTATGGCATAAAACGGCTTATTAAGCCTTGGTCTAAAATTCTTAAAAAAATAAATACAGGCAAGGAATCTGAATATAAATTAGCAGTGATTGAAGCCGATTCTATGGTTGATGAAATGCTCAAAAAATCAGGATATTCTGGCAAGGATTTGAAAGAGAAATTACAGCAGGCAGGGCTAATGGCTTTTATTAATAAAGAGGAGTTGTTAGGCGCGCATAAAATTCGGCAAGAACTGGTTTCAAATCCCGATTATCAATTGGATTTGGGCCAAGCGAGAAAAATATTAGATATCTACGAAAAAGCGCTGATTAATTTGGGATTGCTGTAAGTATGAAACATAAAACTTGATTTTGTTTCAAAATATGATAAGATAAAAAATATCGCGGGGTGGAGAAGTAGTATCTTGCCAGCCTCATACATTGGTGTGACCCAGAGTAGTAATACTCTGCGGAAAAACTCTCTAAATTGCTGGAAACCCTTAGTCCTTTTTCAAAGGAAAAAGGAGATGGCAATCGGCAGCCAAGCTGAGCACTCAATACTTTGAGTGCTTGGAAGGTTCAGAGACTATAATGGGAGCCCCCTTCTTTTTGCGCAAGCGCGAAAATAAGGGAGATGGGATAGTCCATTCCATTTGGAAACAGATGGTTAATATAAAAGAAGCTGGAGACCTTGGTGCAATTCCAGGCCCCGCAACAAATTTATTTCAGAGTTAATAAAGTTATTCACATTGCTATATTTTCGAACCCACAGTATAATAAAATAATAATACTAATCTGTGGGTTTTATGGCAAAATCTAAAGAGAAAAACAAAGCTTTTAAATTACGACAACAAGGAAAAAGTATTAAGGAGATCGCAAAGAAAATAAAAATAGCCAAAAGTACTGTTAGTTTGTGGTGCCGAGATATTGAGCTAACACCAGAGCAGATTCAGAGATTACATGAACGAATGATTGCTGGAAGTTATAAAGGTAGACTAAAAGGAGCGCGAACACAATACAGGCAACGGTTAAGAAAAATTAAAGAGTTCAAAGAGCAAGGAATTGAGAAAATAGGAAAATTGTCAGAAAGAGATCTTTTGTTAATCGGATTAGCTTTATACTGGGGAGAGGGGGCAAAGAAGAATAGACAAGTGAGAGTGAGTAATTCTGATCCTGAAATAATAAAATTTATAATATGGTGGTTTAAAAAAATATGCCAAATTAGAGTCAATAGATTTACTCTTTATATAGGTATAAATAAAATTCATAAAGATAGAATTGAGGAGGTAGAAGAATATTGGTCAAAGATAACTGCTATTCCAAGAAAACAATTTGGAAAAACAACCTTAATAAAAGCAAAAAATAAAAAAGTTTATAAAAATTTTTTAACTCATTATGGAACACTTACAGTAGGAGTTAAAGAACCAGCCAAACTTCATTACCAAATTATGGGGTTAATTGAGGGACTAATTCGAGGGAGAAAAATTAAAAAATCCTTCATGCCGAGGAGTAGACTGGCGTCTAAGACCGTCTCATAAGCGGCCAATGTAGGTTCGATTCCTGCCCTCGGCACCTAATTTTTTTTTAATTTTTTATAATCTTTTATGACTTTTCTAGGGAAAATTCGCCAAGCTAAAAAAATAATAAAAGAAGCCATAGAAAAATATCCAAAAATTGCCGTTGCTTGTTCTTTTGGCAAGGATTCAGCGGTTTTAGTTCATTTATGCCAGCAAGTCAAAAAGGATATTTCGATATTTACAGTAACAACGCCATTTTTATTTGAAGAGGCTTTGGAATATAAAGATAAAATGATCAAGAAATACAAAATGAATATTAGAGAATATAAAAGAAAATCGGGTCCAGTCGGATTATGGAAAACTGATCCTGACGCTTGTTGCCAATATTATAAAGTTGAGCCGACAAAGGAGGCTATTAAAGATTTAGACGCCTGGATTGCCGGGCTTAGAAAATCAGAAGGAAGCACAAGAGAAGAATGCCAACATATTGAGAAAAGGGGCAATATAATAAAAATTAATCCCATTCTTGATTTTACCGAGTTAGATATTTGGAGATACTTGGCAGTAAACAAAATTCCTACAAATCCGCTCTATGCAAAAGGTTATAGAAGCACAGGATGCAAGCCTTGCACTCATAAAGAAAAAGATGAAAGGGATCCTGAAAGAGCGGGAAGATGGACAGGAACAGGTAAATGCGGAGGAGAATGCGGCATCCACACCCAGAGATTAAAATGAGTTGCTAATTTCATTATGGACAACAATAACAACCAATTGCCAAAAAATGCGAAATTAGTTTTCAAGGGAAAAATTTTTGATGTTTATCATTGGAAGCAGAAAATGTTTGATAATAGTATTGAAACATTTGAAAAACTGAAACGGACTGATACCGCAGTGGTTATTGCGGTAGTAAGGGATAAGATAATAATTGGGAAGCAAAAACAGCCGGATAAACCTAATTCATTTTTATCATTACCAGGCGGACGGTGCGATAAAAATGAGCCGCCTTTATTAGCCGCGAAAAGAGAATTATTGGAAGAAACAGGATATGCTTCTGATGATTGGGAATTGTTGGAAAAGAATTGTCCATCTAAAAAAATCATTTGGACAGTTCATATTTTCATTGCCCGTAATTGTTATAAAAAAGCAGACCAGAAATTAGACGCAGGAGAAAAAATAAAAATAAAATTAGTAAATTTGGAAAATTTTTTGCTTTTATCTGAGAGTAAAAATTTTCATGGTCAGGAAATGAGAGTATTTCTTTACAAATTAAGATTATACCCGCAAGAAAAAGAAAAATTTTATCAATTATTGTTCAAAAAATAATAAGGTATTGTAAGTTTTATGGGGACGTGGTGTAATTGGTTAACATAATTCCCTGTCACGGAATCGATTGCCGGTTCAAGTCCGGTCGTCCCCGCCAGACCAAACATTTGTTATTTTGCGGCGGCTTCGCTACGAATAATATTCCCGCCTCGCGCCGCCTGCGGCGGCGCTTGGCGGATAAATCGGGCAAATTTCCGAGTATTTTCCACGCTCCGCGTGGAAAATATTTTATGTTTTGATTCATTAAAACAAGGTTCGAGCCGACTTTTTTGAGAAATTCTCTTTTTTCTTCAAGGTTTCCTTGTTTAGCGATAATTTGTGCTTGATTTGCGCTCAAAATAAAGTTTTTTGCAGGTTCAAGCCAACTTGAACCCTTTTGCTCAAAATCTTTTAATTTTTCTTGATTCTCAATTTTTTGATTGAGGATTTTTTGTTTTTTGGCAGTGTATTCTTCCTGCGAAATTACATTTTCCAAATGAGCGTCTAAAAGTTTGTCCAATTTTTTTTCGCAATTTCTAATTTGAGATTTTAGATTTTGAGCAAAAGAAAACATGGCTTGATTGTTTTCTTGTTTTTCTTTTTCAAGTTCGGCAATCATCTTTTTGGTCCAAGCCAAAGGCAAAGAAACTTTTTGAAGAATTTTTGAAATTTGTTCAGATAGATTTTCTTCTCTGACATATTTTTGAGAGCAGGGGACACGCTTTTTAGTGCAATTGTAGTAGATATGTCCCTTTTGTCTTTGCGAAGTAATAGAACAACCGCATTCTGCGCATTTGAGCAATCCCCGAAAAGCATATTTTTTGACAGATTTTTGTTTTCTTGGTCGCGATTTGTCAGCCATAATTTTTTGGCATTCTTCAAAAAGTTTCTTTGAAATCATTGGCTTATGGTTTCCTTGATGTAATTCGTCTTTGTATTTGAATACTCCGTAGTAAATTGGATTTTTGAGAATATGTTGAATAATTGAGACAGGCAGGTTTTTTTGTCTTTTAGTCAACAAACCAAAATTAGATGACAATTTTTGTAAATCTTTCAGAGAATAATTACCGATTGAGTAAAACTTAAACAATTTTCTGACAAGGCGAAATCTTTTTGGGTCTTCAATAATTTTATGGGTTCTTAAATCATTGAGATAACCAATCGGCGCCAAGCCAGGCCATTCGCCTTGTCTTAACTTTTGCCGCAATCCGCGTTTTACATTCTCTGAAAGATTATCAATATAATATTTTGATTGTCCAAAAGCAATTTGGAGCATGAATTTTCCCTGCGGAGTATTTTCAAACCAAAAAGTAGGGAATTTTAGCGATTTAATTTTTCCGGTATCAACAAGATAAATAATTTTTCCGCCGTCAACAGAATTGCGAGCCAACCTGTCTGGGTGCCACGCTAAAATTCCCTCAATTTCATTTTTCTCTATATTCGCAAGCATTTCATTGAAAATTGGCCTGCCCGGTTCTTTGGCAGTTTGTTTTTCAATAAAGATTTTTGCGATTGTTAGGTTTTCTTTTTCCGCAAATTCTTTCAATTCCGCGATTTGGTCGTCAATACTACGAATTTGTCTGTCTTCACTATCCGTTGATTTGCGAACATAGAGAAAAAACTTTTTGGTTTGAAAATTTTGATTTTCCATAATCGTGAGAGCGTAGAACAATATCATTTCTACTGCGATTTTCAAAATTTGGTCAAATTTCCCAAAAATTTTCTCAACTTGTATTCCATACAGGTCTCAAAAATTATTTGAAAAATTTGTCTCAAATTTTGAAAATCTCGCTACGAAAGCATATTGTCCTACGCTCTCATTCAAAAACCAAAGGGACAACCCTGTGAACCCAATTACGCTTTCGCGGAATTGACAGAAGTTGCCCCTGTGGTATTACAACAAAAGTTGTAATAAAAATCCGCAAAGCATAATATAATTGGGTTCATTTATATTATATCAAAAAGATATAATTTATACAAGCGGAAACGGAAATTTGCCCGATTTATCCGCCAAGCGCCGCCGCAGGCGGCGCGAGGCGGGAATATTATTCGTAGCGAAGCCGCCGCAAAATAACAAATGTTTGGTCTGGCGGGGACTATTGAACAAAATCCGAACCTTTTTTCGCGAAAATCCGGACGCTGATTTTTAATTATTTCCGCATTGACGACGCTAACGCTGACGCTGACGCGAACCATCAAGAAAAGACGCCGAGCACTCAATGATTTGAGTGCTCGGCGAGCCAAACCCAGAAAAAATTACATTTTATTTGGGGCAGGCGATTAAATTTTTTTAATTTACCCCGTTAAATAATTTGCTTCGCAAATTAAAATCA
>DAOWLG010000036.1 GCA_030643485.1 Candidatus Nealsoniibacteriota bacterium
GGAAAACGCGCTGCAAAAAAAATCTTCCGCCTTCAAAAAATATCCTCTTAATCCCTTGAGTGTTCTTTACAAGAGCTTCCACCAAATTGTACGGCCCGCCATCGCCTATAATCAAATCATAGGATTTATGCGGTAAATACAAATTCGCATAATCTGTCAACAAAGTATATCGTCCCTCAAATTCTTTTAGGTTTTGTTTTAGAGCGTTTATACAAAAATCATTGTCTTCATAAATGTCAATTTCAGCGTCTGAATATTTGAGGCATAAATAACTCAATGTCCCTATACCGCCGCCAAACTCAAGAATTGTTTTTGGCTTGTCGCTTTGTAAAATATTAAAGAGGGCTTGGGTTGAGCAAAGAGATGCTATGTCTTCAGAGCCGGACTGCTCCTTGAAACGTTTATTAACAGCCAAAACCTCCGGGCTGAAATCTTTAATTTGGATTTTTTTCATACCTATGAATTAATTTTAATTTTAATTTTTTAATTATCTTTTTTGTATATTCCTTAACGCCTTCCCAACCTCGTGTCCGCACATACTCTAAAAAGTAAATCCAATTGTTCCATATATTAAGCAAGGGAGATTTGTTTTTAAAACAAATAATGCCATAACCGCATTTCTTTTCATTTTTTTCGTGATAATATCTTATATACTTAAAACTATATTTTCTTTTTAACGCTTTGCGGAAAATATCTTGTGCTGAAAAACGCCTGCCTTCAAAAAATATCTCTTTAATGTTTTCTGTATTTTTTACAATATCTCTGAAATACTGATAAGGATTATCATCCACAATAACTAAATCGTATGACTTGTGAGATAAATAAAAATTATCATCTGTTAATAAGGCATATCGTCCTTCAAACTCATTCAGGTTTTCTCCCAACGCCTTTATACAGAAATCATTATTTTCGTAAATGTCAATTTCAGCGTCTGAATATTTGAGGCATAAATAACTCAATGTCCCTATGCCGCCGCCAAACTCAAGAATTGTTTTTGGCTTTTTCTTTAGGATATTAAAAACAACCTGAATTGCGGGGAGTGAAGCGGTATGTTCCGAGCCAACCTGTTCCTTGAATTTTTTATAAATTTCAGTTGCCTCCGGGCTGAAATTTTTAATTTGGATTTTCTTCATACTTTTAGACCGTTGAATAAGTAAATTTATTTGCTTTCTAGCAAGACAAGTAAAAATTTTTAGTACGCGCCCCCACACCAAACGAGGATTTCGTTATAGTGTGGGGGTGAAAGCGAGGGCGGGTCGGATTTTTACTAAAAATTTTTACTTGTCTTGCCCATATTGAGAATTATTCAACACCCTCACTTTATCTGTAAAATAATCGACGATTTGATTGTGAATCAAACCATTGCTCGCTACCAGCCCTCTTGAGTTTCTTATCTCTTTCCGGTTATAATTTATCCTTTTTCCGTCTAAATCCGTTATTTTACCAGCGGACTCACTTAAAATCATTCCAGGGGCGCAGGTATCCCACGTGTAAGTTCTATCGCTAATATTTAAATATAAATCGGCCTCTCCCTGAGCAATTAAACAAACCTTCACTCCAATACTGCCCATTTTTTTAATGTCCTTAAAATTTAGTTTTTTTGCTCAACACACCTCCATGGGATTAAAATGATTTCTACTGGAAAGCAATCTTACTTCTTCCATTTTAGAAATCTGAGAAACCCTCAACTTTCTGATAGCGCCTTTATACGCCAAATATGCCCCTCTCCCCTTTTCTGCAAAATAAACTTTATCCTCTGTCGGCTGATAAACCACTCCTAATATAGGCTCGCCCCTGCAAACCAATCCTACCATTATAGAGAATTCTCCTGTTTTTTGAATAAAATCCAGGGTTCCGTCAAGAGGGTCTATAACCCAATTTTTTCCATTATTTAAATTTCTGAGATTATCTCCTTTTTCCTCGGAAAGAAATCCGTAATTGTATTTTTTCAGGCCTTGTAAAATAATTTTTTCCGAAATTAAATCTGCTTCAGTGACGGGACTTTTATCCCGCTTCTCATATTTCTTATAATCTGTATCGTAAATTTCCAGGATTTTCTCTCCGGCTTTCTTTGCTATATTTATAACATCCTTTACTTCTTTAGACATCATATAAAAATTATACAGAAAAACAATTTAAACATCAACTCCCACTTGAAAAATTACTAAATTGTATTAAAATGTATTGTATGGAGAAAGAAAAAAAAGGATTTACCCCGCAAAAGATACGGGGTAAAAAAAAGAACAAGTCCCCGATATCACGCACAAAAAACGCGGGGTTCACTTTATGGTTTACTGGACTTCCCAGTTCAGGCAAATCAACAATATCAGATAACTTGGCTGTTGAACTTAAAAAATGCGGCTTAACAATAGAGCAATTAGACGGAGACATTGTAAGACAAACCATCTGTAAAGACCTGGGGTTTTCTACTGAAGACCGCCAAAAAAATATTGAAAGAATAACATTTATAGCAAAACTTTTGACCAGAAGCGGCGTATCTGTCTTAACTTCTTTTGTTTCCCCGTATCGCATAGTCCGAAAAAACGCCAGAAAAGAAATTGGAAATTTTATTGAGGTTTATGTCAAATGTCCCATAAAAGAATGCATAAGAAGAGACCCTAAGGGTAATTATAAAAAAGCGCTTGCCGGAAAAATTCCAAATTTTACCGGTGTTTCTGACCCATATGAAAAACCTGAAAATCCGGAAATCATCGTTGAAACAAATAAAAAAAACGTGGAGCAGTGCGTTTCTCAAATTATTAAATATCTTAAAAAATCAGGGTATTTAAATTAATTCTGCAATAATTATTTAGCCAAGCATAATCACAATCTTGCCATTGAACCTGAAATCAAATCAGGTTCTTATTTTTCAAATAATTTATCTTTAGAAATTCTGTACATTTCCCGCAGTTCTTTTGAAATTTCTTTTCTCACTAAATACTCTGGTATATTTGAATCGTCTAATAAATGTCTTCTAACCTCCGTTCCGCTTAAATCTAATCTTTCCTTTTTACCATGTCCGCAATTATTAGTTATTTTACGACAAGATTTGCAGAAATAAACAGCATCAAATATTAAAGGCACAATTCCTATGTCTCCAAGTTTAGTAAAGAGCTTTTGAGAAGCATCGGGAGAATAATAATTGGCTACGCCAGTATGGTCCCTTCCCACAATAAAATGACTGCAACCGAAATTTTTTCTGCAAAGAGCGGTAAATATCGCCTCTCGGGGACCGCTATATCTTGAATAAGTATTAAAAGTGCCAATTAACGCAGGATAAGGGTCATAATAATTATTTTTTAGCATCATCTCATAACTTTTTAATATGGCTTCGGCGGAAAAATCTTTTTCTTTTTTATGACCGACTATCGGATTAATAAACAGAGCGTCGGCTTCAACTGATTTCAATGCTTCTTTTTGAATAAACTCATGGCCGCGATGAATTACATTTCTGGTATGAAAACCAACTATCTTGCGCCAGCCGCGATCTTTAAAAATCTGTCTTGTCTGTCTCGGAGTTAAATTGTAGGAATTAAAATTAAAAAATGGCTTACGGAAAAGAAACACTTGACCGCTAATAATATAATCTCCCTGCCTCATAAAATTAAATACTCCGGGATGCCCCGAATCCTTGGTTCCAAACCATTTTTTTGCAATATCAGAAATATCAATCTTTTGAATATCAGACACCTTTATTATCGCATAGAAATTTTTATCTTTTTCTCTCCGAACGGCTATGGTGTCTTTTTTATTAAAATTAATATTTTGTTGATTTAATTGAAATAAAATAGGCAATGTCCAGACAACTCCACCGGGCAACTTATAGTATTTAAGGACAGACATGAGCTCATCTTTATTCATAAATCCTCCCAATGGAGAATAAACGCCTTCGGCAATTTGGACGATATCTGATAACACGCGGTCATCTACGTTTACTTCTGGCAAGTTTTCAAAATTCTCAATTTTATTAGGTTCTATGAAATTCTGAACTAAAATCCCTCCGTGGGGTTCAATTAAATTATAGTCATAAATAGAGTTAAAATAATTTTTATTATCAGAGGCAATATAGTTTTTCACTTCTTTTTTAATACCGGAAACCATCCTGGTACACTGAACAGGGTGTTTGCCAACCGCAGTTTCCGCCGCTAAAACCAAGCCGCTCGCTCCGGAAAGTAAAGTACTGGTGATATCGTTTATTTCAGCTCTCGTCGGCTCAAAATTCGTCATCATGCTCTCTAATAAATTTGTAGCCACATAGACCGGCACGTCTATTTTCTTGGCAATATCTAAAATGTACTTTTGGGCAAGTCCTATTTTTTGAAGAGGAACATCTCGAGATAAATCGCCGCGGTCAATTAATATCGCGTTACTTGCCTTACAAATGTCTTCAAGATTTCTTAATCCTAATCTACTCTCTATCTTGCTAATAACAAAAATCGGGTAAGGGAAAAAATCTCTAAGCCTTTGGACGTCTTCCTTGTTTGACGTAAAAGATAGGGCAAAATGAAGCAGTCCTAATTTTTTAGATAATTCAAACGCCCTTATATCTTTTTCAGTAAAAGAGGGAAGGTCAATTAATCTGTCTATATTTACTCCCTTATTTGAAGAAACCTCTCCTTCGGACAGCACGCGAGCGCAAACTCTCTCTTTTTCAATTTTGATAATCTGAACAATGAGAGAGCGAAAATCAATAGTCAATATATCTCCCAATCGCAAAATCTCTTTCGGTTTAATGGGATACAGGGGAAGATGAAATTCATCGCCTAAAATCTCGGCCGGACTCAAAAGAATAACACTATTGTTTTTTATTATGATTTGGTTATTTTTTATATTCCCGGTCCGAATTTGAGCTCCCTCGGTGTCAATGCATATTGGCTTCTCAGTCCAATCACGGATATTTTTAACAATAGTCGCAAAATCTTCAATTTTTGTGTGGGAAAGATTAATGCGAAATATATCTACGCCGGAAACATCCATATTCTGAACTATGGATTTTTTCATGGAAGAGGGTCCTAATGTAGCTAAAATTTTAACTTTTTCCATTTGATTTAAAACATATTGCGGCAAGCATCTTGTCTATTGCCTCTGAAATAACTTTATATTCCAAACCCGCTTTTTTAACCAATAATCCTAAACTCTGTTTGGAAAAAATATATGGATGATAAGGATTCATTTGGTCAAAAGTCAACAAATTTGGCGTCTGAATATAAATAACCCCGTTTTTCTTAAGAGAATCTGTTGCAAATTTTATAACGTTAAAAGGGTGGATAAGGTTTTCTAAAGTGTGAGAAAAAATAATCGCGTCAAATTTTAATTCTTTCTTGCTAATTTCCTCTAAGTCCTCCGCGTATCTCCCTAATATCTCAATATTTTCAAATTCTTTAATTGTTTTTTGCGCCTCGTCCGACGGCTCTATGCCGTATAAATGACATTTACATTTCTTAAAAAATTCGTCAAGAGTAACGCCGAAACCGCAACCCACTTCCAGTATGCGAGAGTTCTCATTAAGTGAAACAGCGTCAGCGACAACCGGAATAATGGTTTTGGCTCTTTGCTCCCGATGTTTTTCCATCCTGTTTTTTCTGCCATTTTCGGAATCCCAGACCCTTTTATTGTCCCATTTATATCTCTTTGTCTGCCACATCTGCCCTTCCTGATGAAATCCCGTATTCTTAATTTTTTGCTCCCAAAACAAATTTTTATAAAATTCTTTATAAGATTCCCGGGTTGGCCGCGGATTCATAAACTTAAGACCGCATTCAGGGCAAATAACATACCAAAAATCTATATCATACCAGCGAACTTTTCCATTGGGAATTAAAACCGCGCCTTGACACAACGGACAACGTTCTAACGCTTCAAAATCAAAAGTAAAATTTTTGGAATTATTGTCTTCCATTATAATTTAATAAGATAAATTGTATTTGCGAAAAACCTTTTTCTCTAAATCAGAAAGCGCGCCGTCAATTATATCTGTTTGTTTCTTTGTAAGATAATTTTTCCAATCGCCTATCGCGCCTTTGCGATAATGACTTCCTCGAAACTCTTCTCCCCTTTTCCGGCTCCTATCTTTAATGAGTTTGTCTTTTTTGGTTAAATTCTCAAATGAACCCTGGAAAATCATATGACCTATAATTTCTTTGCTGGATTCTGCTCCTAAATAATTAAGAATGCCGTTAATCGCGTCGTAAGGATCTTCGGTTAGTTTCTCATAAGTAAAGCAATGAATATTTCCGTCATAATTTAATAATACCTCATACTCTATTCTCATCCTGTTTTTGCAGTAATTTAAGACATATTCGTCGGTGAGTTCTTTTTTAATCTTTTGACCCTTGCGAAGTTGGTGAAAATGAAAGGACACTATTCTGTCTTTGGGCTCTCTGATGATGCAAAGTTTTTTAATATCTGGATAAAAATAATCTACGATATCTAAGTGCAAGAGATATTCTGCCGTCTTTTCGCCAACTAATCTTTTCTTTCGCTGAAAATCGCACCACTGATTGTATCTCTCCCGAAACATATCATAAAATTTATGTCTTGGAACTTTGTCTAAATACGGCGTCAAATCCGCGAAAAATCCCTTGTGGCGCTCTGTAAAAATCCTCTTAAACTTCTTTCCTCCATCCTTGTCTATACTGGCAAGGTCGTCAAAAAGATGGACTTCTTCAGCGCCGGTCTGCCCTCCATACATAGCGGGAAAGCAGTTTATCTCGGGATGAGCGTCTAACAATGCCGTAACCCAATAAGCCCCGCTTTTTTGCGTCGCCATAACTAAAAAATCCGGCCCCTTTGCTTTCGGCATAGTTTAAAATCTATAACCTTTGTCTTTTAATTTTTTCAGCATATATTCCGCCTTCAGCCAATCAAATTCATCATCAATATCAACCGATCTTTCCTGCGGCACGATATGGCCTGTTATATGATTGCCGTAAAGCCGGCTTTTTTCAATTAATAAATCTCTTCTCTTGGCGTAAACAGCGCCGCTTCTTTTGTACACAACCGGCAAATCCTGCCTTCTTGTCCCCTCTATTTCTTTAACGCAATAGGGCAGGACTCTATTGCCGTGTAATTTTTTCATTTTTATCGGATGGCAGCCGGCTTCCACCTTTACCAAACTAACAGCGCTGTCAGCGCCGGTGTCAATTAAGAGTTGAATGGTTTTATCAATATCCTCTGTTTTTCTAAAAGGCGAGGTCGGCTGTAAAATAACCGTGTAATCAAATTTTATGCCCAGTTTTTGCTCCATAAACCTGACGGCGTGCTGCATCACTGGCAGAGTCAACGTCTTGTCTTGAGCCAATTCTTTTGGCCTTAAAAACGGAACCTCGCAGCCGTATTTTTTGGCTACTCCGGCAATCTCCTCATCATCGGTAGATGTAACTAAATGAGTTATTAACCTGCTCTTTTTGGCTGCCTCAATAGTATAAGCAATCAACGGCTTATTGCCTAAAATCTTTATATTTTTCCGGGGGATGCCCTTGGACCCTCCACGCGCGGTAATTACGGCTAAAATTTTATACATAATTTTTAATCAATGAATTGCTTTTGAGTATATAGATAAACGGTGGCTAAAATTTCAGCAATCCTTTTGCCGGTATCTTTTTGATAATATATCTCGCTTTTCTCATATCGTTCCATTTTTAATTGTTTTTCAATCGCCTGCTTTATCTGCTGTTTGTCATAATTAACATCAATGACATTATAAGCCCTCATCCTTTTATTTTCTCTTGTTCCGATGTTGACCGCGGGAATGCCCAAATAAGAACATTCTTTAATACCTGCCGAAGAATTGCCGACCAAACAAGAGGCCTTTTTTAACAAAGCCAAAAAATTTTCCGGGGAAAGATA